>JAISAX010000462.1 GCA_031266495.1 Opitutaceae bacterium | reverse complement strand
CCCCCCCCCCCGCCGATCGGCGGGTTGGCGTAGTCGGGATAGTCAGATGGAAGCTGGCGGGAATGCTTACGAACGGATGATGGCATCATGTTATCAAACAGGATGCACCCGTCCATTGTCTGGATGTATCAACTTATAGTCTATTTGTTAAAAGTGTATGAGGTGACCAACGGAGAGAATGCCCAATGGGAGCCCCGTGAAGGCATCTTCAACTACCGCCACTCAAGGTACGAACAGCTATCATCTTGCGAAACTGGCCGGGGGAAACGTGATAGGCGCGTTTGAATACCTTGCAGAAATGGTTGGCGTCCGCGAATCCGGTATTTCTGGCCACATGTTCCAGTTTGTGCCCCTGCCCGAGCAAGGTGATGGCCTCGTTGAGGCGTTGTTCGAGAAACCAGGCGGCAGGGGTTTGCCCGGTGATCTTTTGGAATTTCAGGCTGATTCCCACGCGGGACATGCCGAGCCTCCGGGCAAAGTCCTCGACACCAAACGAGCGCATTCTGTTTTCGGCGTAAAATTGCCGGGCTTGTTCGAGGATCCCTTCCCGATCATCGCATGGATGTCGCACCTGATGCATGTGCCGTTGCGCTTCCACCACCCAATTGAACATTGCCTTTTCCGCATCAAATCTGTCCTTGAGCAATCCGGCATAAGTCTGCTGGAAAAAATGCAGGGTTTCGAGCGCCAGACGGGAATCAAACGGCACTGGAAACGTCGAGGAAAGCTCTGTCGCGTCCTGGGTGAGACGCTCGACGATCCAGGGTGTTTTGAGAATGATATAAAAAAACTTCCATCCCGGTCCCTTGTCGGCCACGCGGTATTCATGGTCCGAGGGAATTCTTACCAAAAATGCTTGTCCGGGGTTTTGCGGATAACTTTTCCCGCCCATTTCGAAAACGCCCTCTCCCTCCAGCGTCCACTGAAACGTCAGCGTGCTGTGGCGGGCGGGCACCCCCCTATTCAATCCGTGCCAGCAATAGCCTTCGTCCGGTGGTTGAAATTCGCTGCCAATCCGCACGTCGTTGGTCAGTGAGTGTCCTGCGTAACGGGACGCGCCCGCCCTTGTGCCCGACTTCCTGATGATGTCCTCCCAGCAGATGAGCGCGTCCGAAAGCATATGAGGCACAGAACACCCTGACGCGCCCTCCGGTCAACTGTCCGCCGAGGGCAACGGCTTGAGCGGGGCGGAAAGTTCGAGCGGCACACCGCCCGCCTCGCCGTGAACACGGATGACGCGACGGTCCTCGGCAATCCCGGAGTGAAACGATGCCTCCGACGGCGCGGCGCCGGACGGCAGCAATTCCGCGAAGAAACCGATCGCGGCGCAGTCGAGCCGGTCGAGGGCGAGTTTGATCGGCTCCCCGTCGTTGACGAGTGCGCGCACGGCGACGGTGATGTTTCCACCGGCGTCAGGCACGGTCGTGCAATGGATTTCCCATGACACCCGGAAACCATCCAGCAACGCGCAAACGGGTCGCACGAGAAAACTCCATTCGCCCGCGGCGAGCGTGAACAACCGCTTGTCATCCGACACCGAAACCGAAGCACTTGGCGCAGTGACTTCCACGGAGAGCGCGAGTTGCGAGAGGTTGAAAACTCCGTCGGCAGGATGGTCGAAATAGAGGTGATGATCACCCTTGTCGGTGACGAATCCGGCGAGGCAAAGAAGGCGGTTGTCCCGCTGGCACGTATGCAGAAAACCGGATGCGAAATCACATCCGTCGTGCGTGAGGCGGACGCGCGCCACCGCGACCTGGGAACCGGCGTCGCCGGTGTCATTGTTTTCGACGCGCCAGTAACCGAGGACGGGGCGCTGCTGCACCCAAAAAAAGCCCTTGTTCATCGAGCCGATGCACGCGGTCGGCGAATGCCAGACCGTCGAGACGCGGCATTCCTCCTCGCGTTCGGAACGGATAAAAAACTGGCGGCGCGAGATGGTTTGGCGGGCGGCCTGCTCCATTGTCTCGCGGGCGTCCGGCGGGGCGGGGACGCGGGGAATGAGAAGTTCGGCGACAACGTTGTCGATGGTGCCGCGAGATTGTTCGGGATGGTTGGCCGGGCGGGCGACAGTGACGCCGACCTCGGCCTCCAGCAGGCGGATGAACGAGTCGGGAAGGATGTCCTGATAGGCCCGGCTCTGCGGTCCGCAGAGTTGTCCGGTGCCGGGGTTGAAGGTGCGGGCGAACTGCCGCCATGTGAAGTCGTGCAGCCAGCCAAGCCGTGCACGGACCTCCGCGTCGCCGCAAATGAGCAGACCGCGTTCGAGTTCGGTGAGAACGAGGTGACCGTAGTTGGGGCTGTTGTATTCGTTAAACCCTTCATGGTGGCGCGCGTGCCCGATGCAGCGCTGGAGGCGCGTCCGCCCGTAATGGAGAAGAAGCGGGTTTTGCAAAAGTTCGCCGGCAGCGGAGCAGACAACGGCTCCCTTGATGGCGATATTTGTGTAGCCGGGGTCAACGTTGCGGCGAAAAATCGAAAACGCGGCGTGGCCAAGCGCGGTCTCGATGCCGGACAAAATCGGGTCGGAGGAGGGGAACAGGTTCCGGTAACAGGCGAGGGCATGGGCAAGCCGCACACCGCAAAAATCCGCCCAGTTCCAGTCAGGCGGACTCATCCGTTCAAGCGGCTCCTCTTGCAGCCATGGCCAGATACCGTAGGTGCGCGAGCACGGATCGACGTCCTGAAGTTGTAATACCGCATCAATGACGCCAGCGGCGCGGGCAACGGACGCACCGCAGCCTTCGGCCAGCAGAAGCAACGCGTAACTGAGTGCGCTGCGCGTCTCGTGGACAGGCACGCCATCGGGAACCCGCGTGTGGTAGCCAGGGCTTTTGTGGATGGAGCGCAACATGCGCAGCGCAGGCGTGTAGTCGTTCTCCTGCGCTGCAAGGTAGTCGCGAAGCCCTGCCATCGTTTTTTCGGAAAGCGCGGCCGGGCGGGCGGTCATGTCGGTCATATCGTTGATTTTATTCAGAATGTTTTGCCGTTTCCGGCGGGCGGGACAACCGCGAGTTTCACCAAACGCTGGTTGCCTGAATCAAGCACGACGGCGCGCCCGCCGCACGCCGCGACGCGGCGGGGCTTGTCAAGCGCGCCGCAACGCGGGTCGCCGGTGAAGGCGGACTGGAGAACAAGTTCATCAGCTCTCCCCCCCCCCCCCCTCTGTTGAGTCGAGAAAAGAAGCACGCGATTGTTTTCAGTGTCGCTCACCCAGACACCGGAACGATCGTCCGCAAGATAAAGAACGGAACCGAAACGTTTGTCCCTGGCTTTGTCCCACTCCGTGACGCGGAGTGTCTCCTGAAAATTTCCACCGTCGGCGCGAAGGAATACAATCGCGCCGCAATCGGCAGCCAGAAGCGTTCCATCAGGCAAAACTCCCAAACTCGTCACCGACGGATTCTGCGAGGTCAGCTTCAACTCGACCGGACCAACCACGGCACGAAAGGCGCCGTTGGCTGCGACCCGCAGACGCACGCCCTTGCCCATCGCATCCACAATGACAATTTCCTCGCCGCCGTCCTTCGTTTTGATGACGGCACAGCCGGTCGCCTTCGCAGGAACAACCTTCGCGGCGTCGGGCGGAAGCGCGTCGTAACGCCCGTTTTTGGGGCGCGGCGGGGAATCCGCCGTGTTGCGGATGAGTGCGGGGCCGACGGCGCGGACGCCCGACAGCGCGAGTCCGGTGAGGGAGTTGTTTTGCAAAACAGCCACCTGCCAGTCGTCGCTGCCCGCGTCTGCCGGCGCCGTGCTGTTGGCGAGCGGGTCGGCGGGGCCGGAATCCCAATCCCAGTATCCACAATTCCACCATACGCGCCCCTCGCGATCAATGCCGAGGCCCGCCGCCCGGTGGATGGCGCCGACGCGGCGCGTCATTGAAAAACCATGCCGCGCCTCGTCCCAGCGCAACAAGTGGACAACTCCATTTTCTCCCGTGATGGCGAAGCGGTCTCCGCCGAGGTGAATGATGCCGGAGGGGCGGAGGCATTCGCCGTTTTCCGGAAGGGAGCCAAGATGAGCGCCCGTGCCCCCAAAGACGACCCCGGGAGCCGGCGTGCCGTCCAATGTGAAACGGCGGATGGTCGTGTGCCCGGCAAACGTGTAAAGGTGCCCGTCCGCCCACTGGGGCATCGCTCCGGGGATTACCACTGGCGTTTCCTTCCAGTTGCCCGCGTTATCCGCTTCGAAAAAAAGAGTTGTATCCAGAAGCACCCGCGTCCCCCCGCCCTCGGAGGGAAGCAGGGCAAGGGCGCGCGGCGTGCGTTTGCCGGCGAGCGAGGGGCCTTGCTCCGTCCGCTTCGACGTCGCGTCAAGAAGGGCGATGTGGTTGCCGGAGGTGACAAACGCGACGCGCCCGCCAACTGCGTTTGTGGAGAGCAGGCGGGCCGGAATGCCGAGCGGCTCGGGGCTTGCCCCTGCGGGCGCGGAAACGGGAAGGCTCCAGAGCGCGCCGCCGCCAAGGGCGAACACCTTGTCGGAAACCGTGACGAGTGTCTGCGGTCCGCGTTGCATGGCTTTGGGCAACGGAAACGCGGACAGCAGCCGACCGTCCTGTGTGTATCGGTTAATTTGTGACGAACCGGCGAAGGCCCAGAGAAAGCCATCCGCGTCCAGACCAAGGCCGCTCTGGTTTGCCGCCGCCGGGACGGAAAGCCGGACAAGCGTCCCGCCGCCCGCGCCGGAGTTCCCCAGCACGCCCTCGAAACGGATAATTTTTCCCGTTGGCGCGGATTCAGGGGGGAAGGGGGGGGGAGGGGCCGCGAACGCAGGCAAGCACGCGACAGAGGCAAGCGCGGCCATGACGGCGGGAAGGCGCGAACGATTCGGGAGGTGTTTTTGTTTTGTCATTTGATTTCAAGGATGCCCCAGCGGTTCGGGCTGAGGCGGGTTTCGCCCGGGACGTCGTCCACCAACCCGGTGACGGTGTTGGACCAGTAGCTGCGCAGAATGTTAACAGTGCCCTTTTCGTCACCGTAAATGACGCCTAGGTCGGCCCGGATTTCACCGGAAAGGGACGCGTCGAGTCCCAGCGAACCGAGCGGGACGCTGGCCGACACCGTGTATCCGTTTTTTGATTTTATGACGCGGACGTCCGCCTCGTCCAGCACCCGCACGCGATCAACGCGGGTGGATTGCGTGGGACTGCTGAACATGACCGGTTGCGCGGCGGAGCCGGGGACAACGTAATCGTAAAGCACGGCGACGGGTTTGCCGCCGAAGCTGGCGATGAGAAGCCGCCTGTCGCCGGCGGCGGCATTGTTCCGGTTGGGCGAGGCAGCCGGGTCTGCGGCGAACTGGAAATCCACCGCGTCACCCGTTTTGAAAAGCAGGTTTTTGTCCACGCCATTATTCAGCCAGGGAGTCGGATCCTTGACCTCGAAGGCGAGAAACAGGGCCCCGTCCTGAACCGCGAGTTTTGCCTTTGCGTAAGGAAATTCCCTGCTGGCGTCGCCCCATTCGGCCACCCAGTCAACCGGCCACGCCGAAGGATTTTTCCCCAGCGAGACGCCGCCTTCGACGATTTTTAAAACCGCCTTTTTGGACGTTTCGCGACCGTGGGGGGGCCCCCCCCCCCCCCCGGGGGGGGGGGTTTGTGGGGGAGGGGGGGTGGGTTGGGGGGGTGG
>JAISAX010000456.1 GCA_031266495.1 Opitutaceae bacterium | reverse complement strand
GACTCAGGCCGAATTTCCTGAGGAAGCGGGAAGGAGTAAGGAGTAAGGAGGGCAGCCATGGGGTCAGGGTAGGGGTGGCGAGGCCGCGGTGACGGCCCGTTTCTCTATTTCGTCCGCCCGTTGTTTGAGCGCCTTCAGTGTGTCGTTATACCGGATCGCCAGTGCGACCACGGCGATGCCGGCGCCGATGAGTACCAGCGAGGCGAGGTTGGGGAGCATCAGGTTTACGTTGTCCTGCTTTTTCATGACGGATGTTTTGTTATTAATTTACCAATACGCGTCCCCATGAGAGGATGAAATCCAGTGTGAGGGAGTGATCGCTGTCTTTTTCCAGCGGGGCGTCCGGGATGAGGCGGAGGATGGGGTAAAAGGTCTGGTAATCCCACCAGCCAAAACCGAAGCATCGGACGGCGGGGAGGTTGCCGTCGTTAAGGGTGAAGCTGGCCCGGTAGGTATACCGGAAGCTTCCCGATACGTAGGCGGCGCGGACGGGGTCCACGGTTTTTGTCGTGCCGGCCAGCGCGCCGGCCTGATGTTCGATTCCCGGCTGTTTGAAGGCGTCTTGTGAATCGGACAAAAACACCGGGATGTAATAATTGTAGGCGCCGCTTGGGTGGAAACGGTGGTTCCAGTCGAGGTTTTCAAACTGCGCCTGCCCGCTGATCCCGGCTTGCCAGAAGGGGCCGGCGGGTTCGGGGGCGAGCGGGGTTACGGCGATGTCGAGTTCCAGCACGACCTTGAGTTGTTGGCCGGTGACGAGCGTGATGCCGGCCCCGGCGAGCGCGTCGCGGCCAAACAGGGATGAATTACTGGACAGTGCCCAGCCGATTTCCCGGATGGTGTATTGGGTGGGGACGGGCGCGAAGATGTAGGTGCGTTTCATCACGACGCTGCCGTTGATGAGGATCACGGTGTTGTCGTCGGCGGCGTTCCCGTAGGTTTCCGTGCGCATGACTTCGTTTTCATGGCCGGTCTGGTTGACGTACCAGACGGTGCCTGGCGTCGGTTCGCCGGATTCGCGGGCGGTTTTGACGGTGGCGGTGACGGCGTCGGTCACGGCTTCGATTCGCAGTTCCTCCCCTGTATTCAATTTCAGGAGACGTCCGGCGTCCTCGGCCTCGAAAAAGCCCGCGGAGGCGGTGACGGTTTGCGCGGTCTGTGTAAAGGTGACGGCGCCGCTGTCACGCCGGGTTGGTCTGGCGCCGGTTCCGGCGACGGCATATCGGGTGACTTCGTTCCATTTGTATTGGGCGATGGCATTCAGGCCCCAATCGAGGATGAGGTTTTTTTTCCACGGGAGCGAGCGGGCACGCGTGCCGTCCGGGTTGAGGGCTTCGATCCGGTAGCGGATGGAGGCGCCGAGTCTGGTTTCAAGTGTTCGCATCGGGTTCGGGTTGGTATGAAAATGCGGTGAATGTGGCATACTGTTGTAATGAACGGCTGGATACATAATGGCCGGAGGGCTGGATGGCCGCCCTCGTGATGGCGGCCCGTTGGGCGGCGGTTTCGGTGGCGGCGGTCCCGGTGCCCCCTTCGTAAACGAAGGTGGTGAAGGTGGCGTGTTGGGTGGCGGTCCCGGTGGCTGCGAGGGTGGGGGAGGGGTGACAGGCGCCGTAATGGGTGGCGCGGATGCGCCCGGGTTGTGTGATGCGGATGCGGCCGGGCTGTGTGGCCCGCACCACGGGCAACAGGCCCGCGTGTTGCGTGGCCGGGACGGTGGCGGCGAGGGAGGGGGGGCGGAGGTAGGCGCCGTAATGGGTGGCGCGGATGCGCCCGGGCTGTGTGATGCGGATGCGTCCGGGCTGTGTGGCCCGCACCACGGGCAACAGGACCGCGTGTTGTGTGGCCGGGACGGCGGTGTCGAGTCGCGTGACGGGGACATACAGCACGCCGTCCATCCCGGCGTGCTGCGTGGCGAGGGGACGCAGGTACGGGGTGTAACGCTTGCCTCCCACCCAGAGGAGGGGCGTCGGGATGCTCTGGATCTGGCGCGGCGCGAAAATCATTCGACGGGTGAGGCGCCTTCGACGGCGGCCTTGACGACGAGCGGCACGAGGCCGCCGATGGTTTTGGTCATTTCCGCAATGGTCTGCGCCTGGGCGGCGTTGGCGGCCCCGGCGCTGTCCATCACGGTGGAGGCGTCGGTTTTGAGGCTGGCGGCGCGCAAACTGTAATCTCCAGCGACAAGTTCCAGCTTTTCAGCGGCCATGTTTTTCGGAAGGACAACTTCCACGGTGCGTCCGTCCGGAGTGATGAAGTGGAGCCGGGTGGCGGCGTCGCTGGCGGAGGTTTTCTGAAAGGCGGCGCATCCGGAAAGGATGCTGGCCGCGATGAGCAGGCAGGTGGTTGCGAATACGGTTTTCATTGTGGTTAGTGTTTGATGTGTCTCTGACTTTGGGGACCGCTAAAGACCGCTAAAGAACGCTAAAACAATCCGTATTTTAGCGTATTTTAGCGTTCTTTAGCGGTTTATTCATGTTTGAGTGATACGGTTTGCCGGTCCGTTTTTTGTAGTTGGTTTTCCATGCGATAAACCCGCCGATGCGAACGGAGCGGTAAATGGCATGGCGGGTGAACCAGCCGGTTTCCAGTGCCTCCATCGCCTCAAGGAAGACGGCATCGGCATCGGCGCGGGCGATGAGGACGGAGTCCGTTTCGTTCACCTGCGCTGACTGGTGATAATATAAAAAATCGTGAACGATGGCGGCGGCCGTGTATTTGCCGGAGGGCGGAAAGAGGCGCCAGAAGAGCCGGGGGACGGATGCCAGGTCGGAAAAAAAACCTGTCGGGATGTTTATCCGACCGAGCCGGGCGGATTCGAACTCGAACGGTTTTTCCAGCACGATCGAGCGCTCCTCTCCCAGCAGGGTGCGGGTGAGGAGCGGGAGCGGGAATTTTTCGAGGACGGCGCTCATTTGCTCTTTTGTTCGGCGGCGACGGCGCGGAAAAATTCGCCACGGGCGGTCTGGACGGCGTCGGGGCCGCGACGCTTTTCGCGTGCATCAATCCGGCGCTGCCAGATGCCCAGCGGAGTGCCGTGGGGAAAATCGCCAACGGGGCGGGTGATGCCGGCGTCGGTCATGAGGCGCGAGAGGTGCCGGCTGCGAGGGATGAGCGGGTTGACGGGCGCCTCGGGCAAGGCGGCTGGCCGGACTTCCGGTTCGGGCGCGCGCACTTCGTCCACTTTTACCGGATCGCGCGCGGAGGGCGCGGCGTTGGCGACGGCGGTATCCACGCAATCCGGGGCCGG
>JAISAX010000406.1 GCA_031266495.1 Opitutaceae bacterium | reverse complement strand
CCCCCCCCCCCCCCCCCCCCCCCCCCCCCCCCCCCCGCCATCTGCCGGACATTTCGCGCGAAATATCCGCCCTGCGGACTCGGCGGCCAGAAGCGCGTCAAGACGGAAGAATGCCCTGCCCTTGCCACGGAGATAGACCGGTGTGAGCACGCCGGCGTTGACCAGGACGGAAAGCTCCCGGTCCGAAATCCCCAGGTACTCCCGCACCACGCCCCGCCGCAAATACCGTTTTTCAGGAACCCCGTTCATAAATTCTTAATTCTTAATTATTAATTAGTAATATCCGCCCCGCCGCACCCGTCGCAGATTCGGCGCCACGTATTCCAAGTCCGCCTTGATGAAATACCGGTCGCAATCGATGATATCCTTCAACCCGTCCTTTTGGCCCCCCGCGTTGGTAAACTCCTGATACGCCATGATCGACTGCTTGCAGTTCTCCGACACATACCACTTCGGGCAGTTCAGCACCGACACCCTCTGCGTCTCATCGTAGTCCATCGCCGACGAGATCATCTCCACCGAGTCTCCTACGCCGCTCGCCGGCCCCTTCTCCCAGATCATCGACGGCCCGATCACCCGCCCCTGTCTATCCCTCTCCTCATCCTCCATCAGGCGGATGATCGTCGTCCCTTCGTCCGCGCCCGGCACGGGGTCGCCTCCCATGCGCGGATCGATCAGCCGGCTCTCGATTCTCTCGGCCCGCGCACCATCCCACCGGCCCTCCGCCTCGTTCCACACCCATCCCTCTGCCTCCAGAATCAGCTTTTTATAGCCATTTATCCCCCGCCCTGCCTCCACAAACTGCGCCGGCCCCGGCCGCCACTGCAACCCCATCCGCCCGTCCGACCGCTCCGCCGGCGGCAACGCCCACCGGTCATACCGCTGCATGTCCGGCCACTCCCGATACACGATATTCCACCCCTCCGGCGTCACGCAATACCACTTGATAAACCAGTTCACGCCCGGCCGCGGATCCGCCGCCACGTAGCGCGTGCAAGGCCCCGCCAGCAACTCCGCCACCCGCTTCGGCGACACCACATGCACATTCATCGAAAACCTGGCGAACACCCCCGCCACCGTCCGGTCCGCCCACCCGTAGCCGCGCATCTTGATCACGCTCGCCGCCGCGCCCGCCAGCTTCTTGCGCACCTCCTTGCCCGCCCCGTACGGGTTGCTCATGTTGTGGAAATACAACACCGCGCTGTTCTCCCGCGCCCCCGCCTGCACGAACGGCATATGCCCCGGCGGACAATCCCGCACATGCACCACATCCCCCGCCAGCAACTCCGCCCTCCGCGTCTCCACCACCCTCGCCCCCCCCACATAGCTCGCCACCACCGGCGTGTACCCCCGCACCGGCGTGAACGTCGTCAGGATGATCGTCCGCTTCGTCCGGCTCAGGCGAAACGTCAGCGCCTCAAGAAACGCCATCGGCACCAACTCATCGAACCACACCACATCGAACTCCCACCCCTCCATCACCCCCACATCCTGCTTGTAGTTGAAAAACAACCCCGTGCTCCCCACCTGACCCTCCACCCCATTCGGCAAAATAAACTGCTCACCCGTGAACCCCGACCCCGGCGCATACCCCAGGTACGCATCCCCCTTCGCAGCCCGCCGCGCCGCCCGCGCCTGCGCCCGCCACACCGGCGGCAAAAACGAAAAAATCACCGGCTGCTGCTGCAACCGCGACGACTTCTCCGACGAATGGAAAAACGCCGCCACCGCCCCCGGCTTTTTCACCAGAAGCTCCACGCAGAACTTCGCCGCGAAGTTGGTCTTTCCCTCGCGATTTCCACCCATCAGAAGAACCTCGTCGTACTTCTCCGTCAACTCCCGCGCCCGCCTGAACGTGTAAGGCTCGAACCCATACTCCAGAGGATTCTCCCCGCGCAGCCGGATCAACTCCGCCCGCTCCCGCAAAAACTTCTCCAGTTGCGCCCTCCCCTCCGTCCCCCGTGCCAGCAACGCCTGCACCTGCCCCCGCGTCGGCAGAGGCAGCACGGGATCAGGCTGAAGCCACTCGCGAGGGAAATTTTCCGACAGACTGCTCATACCCACACCTCCATGATCACCGGATCATCGCTATCGGCGCGAGGCAGCCGGGACAAACCGGCCGGGAGCTGGCTGCGCGCCTCGACCAGCGTCCTGCCAGTCCAGTGCTCGCGCGTCGGACGATCATTTTCGAACACCCGGCACACATACAGCCCCGGGAAACCGGAAGGATTTTTATAGATGACATGGAGCCTCATACCACCCCTCCATTCCGTGCGGAATCCACCGCCGCCCCATCCACCAACCCCAGCAACACCCGCAACGCCTCCGCCTCGCGCCGCGCCCCCTCGATGGCCCGGTGTGGTTTCGCCTCTGGCGGAAACCCCAGCACCCCGTAAATCGCATCCGTATAAAACCCCCGGGCCGGCACCGGCACCCCATGCCGCACAGCCCAGGCCACCGCCACCGAATGCATATCCAGCGTCCGGTGCGGGAACGCCGGCATCGACACGAACGGCTCCCCCAGCTCATCCCGGATCACCCGCCGACCCGCCGCCTTGAGGAACCCCAGATCGAACGACGGATTCATCCCCGCCAGCAAAGACAACCCCCGCTCCCGGCACCACGCGTCGAACTCCACGACGCACCGCCAGTCCAGCGGATGACTCCTGTCATGGATATCCTCATACCGCACCCCGTTGACCTCCAGGGCGCGCGCCTCGACCCGCACCCCGAACGGCACGCTGCAATACACGGAAAACTCCGCGCCCGACACCAGCGCCACCGCGCCGATCTCCAGGATCCCGCACCGCTCCGGGTCGATCCCCGTCGTCTCCACATCAACCACCACGACCGAAGAAAGCGCACCGCTCATGTCGCACCTCCCTTCACCAGCGCCGTCACCTGCGGCTTGACGCGCCCCCGTGGCGCGGGCGTCTCGCCCGCCTCCGGCGTGGCACGGGCATCCCTGCCCGTGGACGTTGCCCCTCCGCGTGCCGCGGGCGCCACCGCCGCCTCCGCCTCCAGAGCCAACTGCTTCACCGCCGCCACCACGATCCGCAGATCCCAGCCCAGCGCATCGGCAATCTCCCGCGGCGTCTTGCCTGCCCTCCACAGCGGACGAACCTTTTCCAGCGCCGACTTGCCAAATTCCTGCGCCACCTCCGGCGAAACCTTGCCGACAGCAGGCGAACGCGGCGGCTTCGCCTCCCCCTTCCACAGAACGGCCACGGCGGCCACATCCTCCGGCACCGCGCCCGCGCCACGGCTCGCCTCCTCCGCATGACGCATCAGCACGGCCAGCCCCGCCACCCGCAACGCATCCGTATGCCCCAGCGCCCGCAGCGGATCGTACGCCCGATATCTGCCGCCCCGCATCCTCCGCAACTCGATCCCCAACGCATGCGCCGCCCCCACAATCGCATCATTGCGGCACCCCGACTCAAACGCCGGGCCGATCACCGCGAACAACACCGCATGCGGCACCGTATCGCTCGGTTTGATACTCCTCACGACCTCCACGCACTTCCCCAGCGCCTCGCTGATCTCCGCCCGCGCGGCCCTGTTCTTCTCGATCAGCCGCTTTCGCGCCGCCTGCTCCGGCGTCAGCTTCCCCTCCGCCTTCGCACGGGCCTTCTTCGCCGCCGCCTTCGCCTGCCGCGCCGCATCCTGCTTCCGCTGCTCCGGCACCCACCTGTCCACCGTGCCCGGCTCCCGAAAATACACCACCCACCTCTCCTTGTAGGGCATAAAATCCGGATCCCTGGAAAACGCCTCTGGCAACACATACACCGGATCCGTATCGCCCTCATACGACTCCCTGACCTTGATCTCGACCAGCATCCCATCCTGCTCCAGATGATACCGGAACGGCAGATCATGCTGCTCCAGAGTCTTGGTCGTCCACTCCGACCCGACAACCAACTCCGCCATCCTCGCGCAAATCTTCGGCCACCGCGCGAACCGCCCCAACGACACCCCGTGCGCCCGCGGCAACTTCCCGCTCGCGACCAGCGCGCGCACCGCCAACGGCAGCCGCAGCAACCCCAGCGTGTTCGACACCATCGGCTGCGACAACACGAGCGACTCCGCAATCGCCTTCACCGGCATCCCCGTATCCGCCATCTGCCGCATCACCTCCGCCTCCTCTATAGCAGTCAAATTCTTGCGATGGAAATTCTCCGCCGCCCGCTTCCGGATCGACGCCCTCTCGTCATCCTCCGGATCCTCCACCCGCGCCAGAATATGCGAATCCCCGTTCGCCCGCGTCGCCAGCCACCGCCGCTCGCCCGCCACGATCATCCACGGCGGCACCCCGCCCGACTTCCTGATCAGGATCGGCTGCAACTGCCCATCCGCCCGCAGACTCGCCCCCAGCGCCTTCAGCGCCTCCGGATCATGATCCTTGCGGTTCTTCGGATCCGGCGCGATCATCGCCACCGGAAACATCGCGATCTCGCCCGGCTTCACCGCCAGAATCGCCGCCCCCTCGTTCGCCGCCGGACTCGCCGCCCGGACATTATTTTTTTCCGCGTCATCCGCGGGCACTGTATTGGATTTTTTAGTATTCATATCGGGAGAAAAAGTCGTCAGGTCAGGTCAGGTCACATCAGTCCGGCACACGCGAAACGGCCAAGGGAACGCGCCGACACCTCGGCGTTCCACGCCGCCTCCGCGTGACTGTTCCACGCGGAGCATTGTTTCAGGTGGAACACCTCCTCCGCCAGCAACAGCGGCATAACATGTTTCCACGAATGAGCGCCCGTGCGGCGCCCGTAGAGCATCCCGGCAAAATGGCAGCGCCCGATCCGGGCCTGCGCCGCCAGCCCCTCCGCCGAAAGCCCCCGCGCCCGGAGCGCCCGGAGAAACGCCGTCACGTGGACATCCTTGATCCCGCTCATTGCCCCCCCCCCCGCCTGTATCCATTATCCGGTTTCGGAGCGCCCGGCCGCCCGTCCCCCCGCGCCGGCGCCCGCTCGAACCGCCCCAGCCGCTTGTTGAACAACACATGCTCATGCCCGCACACCCCGTTGCGATTCTTTAGCTGGATCAACTGCATCAACGGCACCGGCGTCCCCTCGTCCTGCGCAATGCCCGCCCGGTCCTCCGGCAACAACCACAACGCAAACACCCGATCCGCGTTGTTCTCGATCGACGCCGACTCCCGCAAATCGCTCAACACCGGCCGCCTCGCCTCCTTTGCCGGACTGCGCCCGAACTGCGCCAGCACGATGCACGCGACATTATACCTCTTCCCCAGCAACTTCAGCCGCCGGCTGATCTCCCCCACGATCTGCTCCCGGTTCATCCCCCGCCGCGCATCCCGCAACTCCACCAACTGCAAATAATCCACCACAATGAAACGCAGCGCCCCCCCCGTGGCGCGATGCAGATCGCGCACCCTGCACTCGATATCGCCGATCTCCATCACATCCTCGAAAACCCAGAGCCGCGCCCCCACCCACGAAGACCCCTCCCCCATGCTCGCCCGCAACGCCGCCTTCTGCTCCGCCGAAGCCACATCCGCCCCCCGGAGATTGACCCCCGCCCGCATGGCGGCCGCCCGGTGCAACCACCCCCGCGCCCCCGTCTCCAGGTTGAACACCGCCCCCACGGCCCCCCCCTCAAGATTGGCGACCGCAAGCTGCCGCGCCAGCGAACTCTTCCCCTGGCTCCGCAACCCCGCGACAATGATCAACCACTCCTCGTTGTTCGGATCGACCGGCGAAAACAACTCGTCGAACCCCGGAATGCCCAGCCGCACCCAACGCGACATGTCCACCCGCCCGGCCATGATATCCTCAAGCCTTGCGGCCGCATTGGTCGCCACCGCCTGCTGCCCGTCCCCCTCCACGCTCGCCCACTCGAACATCCGGTCCAGCCGGTTGCGCATCCCCGCCACCAGATCCCGCATCTCCCCCGAGTACTCGTAGCAACCCTCCACAACCCCCGACGCGAACTCGACCATTGTCCGCAACCCCCACAACTCCCGCACCCGCACCGCGAAATACTCCACCTGCAACGCCGTCGGCACCGCGTCGCTCACCCGCATAATCCCCCTCACCCCGCCGACCGATTCCAGTTTGCCCAGCCGCCGCAACTCCTCCGCCACCACCGCCGCGTCGATCACCAACTCCCGCCGGTGCAGATCGAGCAGCACCTCGAAAATCCGCCGGCACGCCGGCACATAAAACGCCCCCGGCGTCACCCGCAGCTCCGAACACTTCCGCAACGACGCATCCGCATCCACAAAACAGCACGAAAGCAAACACTCCTCCGCCTCCACCGAATGCGGCGGCACCCGGACGCCGCATTCGGCGCCATCCTCCTCCGCCCCCCCCCGATCACGCGGAACGCGCGCGATTTTTTATTTCCCCAGTTGTATTCGTTTTCCGGATTCATCTCGCGGTTCGTGGTTCGTTATTCGTGGTTCGTCCTGAAAATCAGGCCTTCCGGTCCTCCGGTCCGCCGGCATCCGGACTCTGAAATTTGAAATCC
>JAISAX010000397.1 GCA_031266495.1 Opitutaceae bacterium | reverse complement strand
AATCTTTAGGTAACATTCGCCACTGGCAACCTGACTTTAAAATATAGAGTATAGCACAGAATATATCATATAAGTCGACTTCCCTCGGACGTGTTTTCTTCCGGAAATTTTCCAAAAGTCCCCGGATCAAATTGAATTGTCCGATACTTATATCACTTGGATAAGCCTCATGCATAATTCGGAAATCATGATTTTATCTGGAAAAATATCAAGAAAATGTATATTTTTCAGCTGAAAATATCATCATATATAGCAATAAGTTATGCATTTATCCCGTTTGATTTAATTTTAAACACGTTCTAAAAAGCCTCCAGGTGCGCGAGGTCGGCGCGGGCGGCGGTGATGAAGGCGGCGGGCACGTCGAGCTCGTCGGCGAGTTGTTCGAGGGCGGTCAGGTGGTTGTTGGTCCAGACGAGGCGGCTTTTGGCGTCGCTCGGGAAGTAGCTGCGGGTGGTGGCGTTTCTCATGGCATTGTCGTGTTTACGGTTTACGGGTTTACGGATTTGGCGAGTTTGCTGGGGGGTGTCGATTGCGAAGCGTGGCAGCACCGGAGCGGTTTCCCCCGGCTCCGGGGAGGTTTGCACAGGGGCCGGGGAACGCTCCACGGGCTCCGGGGAGGTTTCCCCGGGTGCCAGGGAATGTTCCCCGGTCGCCGGGGGCCGTTCCCCGGACATCGGAGGAACGCTCCACAGGCTCCGGGGAAGCTTCCCCGGGCACTGTGGACATCTCCCCCGGCGCCGGGGAACGCTCCCCGGGCACCGGGGAATGCCCGTGCGCGGCCCGAGCCCGCCATGATCACACTTTGCACATCCCCCATCACTCTTTTCACCTCCTCCCCGCGTTGCTCCCGTCCGTTCCCTGCTTCCGGTGATGCATTTGCCAGGACGGCGGATCGCATCACATCACATAACCGCCAGTCTTCACATCCCGCATCATCCACACCACACCCGTTCGTTTCACCCATGCCTAAAATCACCCTCATCGGCGCCGGCTCGGTCGTATTCGCCAAAAACCTGATCTCCGACATCCTTCAGTTCCCCGAACTGGGCGACGCCACCCTCGCGCTCATGGACATCGACCCGGCCCGCCTCGAAACCGCCCGCGTCATGACCGAACGCGTCATCCGCAAACTCGGAGTCAAAGCCCGCGTCGAAGCGCACTCCGACCGCCGCCAGGCCATCGCCGGCGCGAACTACGTCATCTGCACCATCCAGGTCGGCGGCTACAAGCCCGGCACCGTCATAGATTTTGAAATACCGCGCAAATACGGCCTCCTCCAGACGATCGGCGACACCCTCGGCGTCGGCGGCGTCTTCCGCGGCCTGCGCACCATCCCCCGCATCCTCGAAATCGCGCGCGACATCGCCGACGTCGGCGCCCCCGGTTGCACCTTTCTCAACTACACCAACCCCATGGCGATGCTCTGCATGGCCGTCGATCACGCCATCGGCGTGCCAACCGTCGGTCTCTGCCACAGCGTGCAGGGCACCAGCCAGCAACTCGCCGGCTACGCGGGGCTCGATTACGACCACATCACCTACCGCGTCGCCGGCATCAACCACATGGCGTTTTTCCTCGACTACAAATACCGCGGCCAGGACGCCTATCCATTCCTCTTCAAACTCCTCGACGACCCCACCTTCACGCGAGACAAAGTCCGCTTCGAGATGATGCGCCGCCTCGGCTACTTCGTCACCGAATCCTCCGAACACCAAAGCGAATACAACCCCCACTTCATCCACCACGGCCCGCAACTCGTCAAAAAATTCGACATCCCCATCGACGAATACCTCCGCCGCTGCGAATCCATCATCGCCACCTGGAAAAAAGCCGAAGCCGAACTCATCGGCGCCGACGGCGACATCATCGTCAACCCGCAGACGCACGAATACGGCAGCTACATCATCCACTCGATGGAGACCAACACCCCGCGCGTCATCTACGGCAACGTCCCCAACAAAAACCTCATCACCAACCTCCCCTACCGCAGCTGCGTCGAACTCCCCGTGCTCGTCGATGCGCAGGGCCTGCAACCCACGCACATCGGCGACCTCCCCCCGCAACTCGCCGCCATCTGCCGCACCAACATCAACGTGCAGGAACTCACCGTCGCCGCCGCCCTCACCGGCAAACGCGAGCACATCTACCACGCCGTCATGACGGACCCGCACGCCGCCGCCACCCTCCCGCTCGACAAAATCTGGGCCATGTGCGACGACCTCATCGAAGCCCACCAGCAAGCCGGCCACCTCGGCGAATACGCCCCCGTCATCAAGAACACCGGCCGCACCCGCGCCGGCACCGGCGACAAGGTGCTCGTCACCCTCGAACCCGCCAAAACGCTCACCGCGCTCGACCCCGCCACGCCGATCGGGTTTGTCCTGGCCGCCACCAATCAGGGAGACAAACCCTTCAACGGACCACTCGCCATCGAATCCGAACCCCTTGCCCTCACGCTCGGCGGCGCCGGCCCCGCTGCCGGCGGCAACACACTCGCCCTTTCGGTCGGCCCCGGCAAGACCGTCAGCAAGCGGATAAAACTCCGGCCCGCCGCCTCCGTTGCCAAAGGCCCCTTTACCGTGCGCGTCACGTCCTCCGATCCGCGCGTGCTCGGTCGCGACTACGTTTTCAAGGAACGCCGCCTGGTCAACAACGCCGCCACCAGGACCGGCGCGCCCGTCGAAGTACGATTCATGGACAACCAACTCCTCACCGCGCAACTCAAGCTCGACGGCACCACGCTCGAACTCGCGGGCCGCGTCCTCGACACCACGGTCAAGATCGACGAACGCAGCCCCTGGACCGCATCCACCATCGAACTCTTTGTGAGCGACGAACACGGCAACCAGCCGCGCCAGTATTTCCTGCTCCCGCGCGAAAAAGAGGTTACGATACTCGACCACGAACGCCACCCATTTGGCAAGAAACCGGGCACAACGACCTACAAGGTAAAAATCGACAAAGGCGGATACGATTTCACGCTCCGGCTCGATCTCGCGGCCCCGGGCGTGGACGTGCTGGAGACCGGGAAACCCGCCGCGTTTTTCCTCGACCTGATTGTGGCGGCCGGAGCGCTCGGCGACGCCCACAGCTCCTGCCGCGTCGGCTGGAACGGCAAACTCAACAGTTCCGCCACCACCGCGCACTACGCCCTCGTGATCCCGTAGCGGGATTTTCGATTCCCGATTGAAGGAGCAGTTGTTCCCGGCAAGAAAACGGCGCGGTAGCGCCCAATCGAAAATCGAGAATCGAAAATCCGGAAGCCGCTTGCCAGCCGTCCGTCGGCGGCGTTGAAGTCGGCGGCATCATGGCCGTATTCGGAGCCCTCGACACTGTCCGCACGCAACTGCCCGCCACCCGCGGCTTCACGCTCGCCCTGGAGTACGTGGCGCGCTGCCTCGATCCGCAAACGGACGAGCACCACCGCATCCACGGCCTGGCGGAAGGAGACAACAAAACCATCCAGCTCGGCGACGGCGTATTCGCGATGGAACAGGTTTACCGTACAAAACCCCGCGACGAAGGCCGCTGGGAAGCGCACCGCGCCTGCATCGACGTGCAAGTCATCCTCGCCGGCGAAGAACTCATGGAAATCGCCGACACGCGCACGCTCCGCGTCGAGGAAGACCACACCCCGCAGCGCGACGTGATTTTTTTCCACGCTCCCGTCCGCAACGACGGCGACGCGACCGGCGTCAGCGTCAGCACGCTCCACGCCGCGGCCGGCTTCAACGGCATCTTTTTCCCGCTCGACGCCCACCGCCCCTGCCTTGCGACCGGTGCCGCGCCCGCGCCCACGCTCGTGCGCAAGACAGTCGTCAAAATTCCGGTGGCCCTCGACGGCGGCGCGTGACCCCTCCCCCCCCGGAGCCGGAATCCCGTGAATTACCGCCACCACTACCACGCCGGCAACTTTGCCGACGTTTTCAAGCACGCAGCGCTCGTGCAACTCGTCCGGTTTCTCCAGCGCAAGGAGAAAGGCTTTCTGTACCTCGACACCCACGCCGGCCGCGGCAGCTATGATCTCGCGGCGGCCGCCCGCGGCGACTCCCTCGCCCGCCAGCCCGAGTGGCCCGATGGCATCGGCCGGCTCCTCGCCGCCCCGTCCGGGCCGGCAGACCCGGCATCGGCATCCTCACTTCCCCGCCCTGCGACACCCGCAGGGCACGCCACTCCTGCCGTTCCGGCGCCACTTGCCGACTACACCGGACTCGTGCGGAGCCTTGCCCGCGCCGACGCCAGGGCGCCCCCCCGGCCCCGGCGGCCGCGGGGGGGGGGCGGGGGGGGCGGGGGGGGG
>JAISAX010000392.1 GCA_031266495.1 Opitutaceae bacterium | reverse complement strand
CCCCCTTGTCAGGGGGGAAGTCGGTGGGCAACCGTTATCGATCATATCACGCATCGTTCATGCGATCACCTTGGAATATAAGGTCAGTATTAAATTAATCTGCTTTAGGCAAAAACTTTTTGTGCAAGGCCTCGCAGTCTGCTTGTCGCATAACGCTACATTGTGTGGTTTAATTACGGAATTACATATTGTCACGTGAATACGATTGCGCATAACAGAAAATGATACATATTGCGACAAACACCCATCCTGACTTGCGGGGCCTCGACGCCGAACAGGTCTGGGATACCGAACTCGCCTTTGAGCATCTCAAGGCGTTGGGAGAGGCTGACACCAAGCGCACCGCCGAGCGCCGGCTGAACGCACTGGGCCTCTTTCCTCGAGAACTGACCGAGATCGACCTGTTGGACGAACAGGGTCGGTCGCCCAACCGTCTGGTGCTGGACTGGGCCATCGAGCAAGCCCGCAAGCGGCGCGACCGCATCCTGTTTGCCCAGTTGAGCTTTTTGCCCGGCAATCGGCCGTGCTTGCACGCCAATGACGCCCGCGGCGCCCGCTTCTGGGTTCCGCTGGCCGGCGCCGAGGATGGAGCGGTTCGGCAAGCTCTGGCCGCATTGCAACGTCACATCGGCAAGTCCATCGCCGTGTTCCCTCACGGGGCGCTGGTATCCGTGTTGCGGGAAATGCCCGGCGCACCATTCATCCAGTGCTGCCCGCAGGCTTACCGGCCGGTGTTGCCGCCGGGTTTGAGTCTGGGTCCCGCGGCTCGGCTGAAGTTGCCTCCTTCGCCGCACCTGAAGCGTCTTGAAGCCATGAGCATCCACATCCTCCGCGAGGCGGTTGCCGAAGCCCGGAACCCGGCGATGATGTATTCGATCGGCAAAGACAGCGGGGTGATGCTGCACCTGGCGCGCAAGGCCTTTTACCCCGCGCCGCCCCCGTTTCCGCTGCTTCACGTCGACACCCGCTGGAAATTCCAGGAAATGTACCTTTTCCGCGACTTCATGGCGCGCGAAAGCGGCATGGAATTGCTGGTGTACACCAACCCGGAGGCGATCGAAAAAAACATCAACCCGTTCGACCACGGCTCGGCGCTCCACACCGACATCACCAAGACGGAGGGCCTCAAGCAGGCGCTGGACCATTACAGGTTCGACGTCGTCTTCGGCGGCGCCCGGCGTGACGAAGAAAAGTCCCGCGCCAAGGAGCGAGTCTTTTCCTTTCGCAGTGCCACGCATCGCTGGGACCCAAAGAATCAGCGCCCCGAACTCTGGAGCCTGTACAACACCCGCAAAAACCCGGGCGAGGGCATCCGGGTCTTTCCGCTGTCGAACTGGACCGAACTCGATGTCTGGCAGTACATCTACCAGGAGAACATTCCGGTGGTGCCGCTGTACTTCGCCAAGCCGCGCCCGGTGGTGGTGCGGCCCGAGATGATCATGATGGTCGATGACGAGCGCTGCCGGCTGCTTCCCGGAGAAGAGATCCGGATATGCAGGGTGCGTTTCCGCACCCTGGGCTGCTACCCGCTCACCGGGGCGGTCGCGTCCGATGCCGAAACACTGGAAGACATCCTGCTGGAGACCATCCACGCCCGTGAGTCCGAGCGGCAGGGCCGCAAGATCGATACCGACAGCGCCGGTTCCATGGAAAAGAAAAAGCAGGAGGGCTACTTCTGATGGCACGCCCCAGGAAAACCCCCGCACTGGACATCCCGACGCGGAAAGCCGCCACGGTGGCCGAATGGATGGCGCAACAGGCCAATCTGGACCGACTGTGTTTCATCACATGCGGCAGCGTGGACGACGGCAAGAGCACCTTGATCGGCCGCCTGCTGTGGGAGTCCCGGCAGGTCTTCGATGACCAGTTGGGCGCCCTGCGCGCGGACTCCAGACGCCATGGAACGCAAGGGAGCGACCTCGATTTCGCCTTGCTCGTCGACGGACTCGCCGCCGAACGGGAGCAAGGCATCACCATCGACGTGGCCTACCGCTTCTTTTCCACCCCAAGACGCAAGTTCATCGTGGCCGACACGCCGGGGCACGAGCAGTACACCCGCAACATGGTGACCGGCGCCTCCACCGCCAATGTGGCGGTGCTGCTCGTCGATGCCCGCCGGGGGGTGCTCACCCAGACCCGGCGGCACGCCTATCTGGTGTCGCTGATGGGAATCAGGCACGTCATCCTCGCCATCAACAAGATGGACCTCGTAAACCATGAACGGCAGGTATTCGATGCCATTGCGGCCGACTTCCAGCCTTTGAGCCGGCAGCTCGGATTCGAGCGCGTCACCGCCATTCCTCTCTCCGCGCTCAAGGGGGACAACATCACCTCGCGGTCTGCTCGCACGCCTTGGTACACAGGCCCCACGCTGATAGGCTGTCTGGAAACGATGGAAGTGGATCGGGCGAGCTGCGCCAAAGCCGTATTCCCCGTGCAATGGGTGAATCGCCCCGACGCCGGTTTTCGCGGATTTGGCGGCACACTGGCTTCCGGTCGGATCGCGCAGGGCGACGAGGTGCGCATCACCGCGTCAGGGCAGACGGCCCGGATATCCCGACTCGTTACGGCCGACGGTGACGTGCCGGCGGCTCATGCGGGCGATGCGCCGACGCTGGTGCTGGACCGCGAAGTGGATGCCTCCAGGGGAGATGTGATCGCCCTCGCGGATCAGCCGCTGGAGATGACCGATCAGTTCGAGGCCACACTGGTGTGGATGCACGACGACCCCGGGCTTGTCGGCAGGACGTATGAACTGAAACTGGCCACCCAGTGGGCCAGTGCCAGCGTCACGGCCATCAAGTACCGGATCGATGTGAATACGCAGGCCCATGAGTCGTGCCGGCGGTTGATGCTCAACGACATTGCGGTCGCCAATCTGGCCTTGAGCAAACCGCTCGTGTTTGAACCCTACGCCGAGTCCCCCACGCTGGGGGGCTTCATCCTGGTGGATAAATTCACTCATGCCACCGTAGCGGCGGGCATGATTCGCCACAACCTGCGCAGAGCGCAGAATGTGCACCGGCAAGCGCTCTCGATCACCCGGGAGGATCGCGAGCGGCAAAATGGTCATCAGGGCAGGGTGATCTGGTTCACCGGGCTTTCGGGTTCAGGCAAATCGACGATTGCCAATGCGCTGGAAAAGGAGCTTCACGCCCAGGGCAAGCGCACCTACATTCTGGACGGCGACAACGTCCGCCAAGGACTCAATAAAGACCTGGGTTTTACGGATGCCGACCGAGTGGAAAACATCCGCCGCGTGGCCGAAGTCGCCAAGCTGATGATGGATGCGGGCCTGGTCGTGATGACGGCCTTCATCAGCCCTTTCCGCGCGGAGCGCCAGATGGCGCGCGAACTGATCGGGAAAGAGCGCTTCATCGAGGTGTTTGTGGATACGCCCCTGGAGGTATGCGAGCAACGCGACCCCAAGGGGCTTTACAAGAAAGCACGCAGCGGGCAGTTGCCCAACATGACGGGGATCGATAGTCCTTACGAAGCGCCTGTCGCCCCGAGTTTGATTGTCGATGGGGTCAAAACGGATGTCGCCACGGCAATCGAGATGTTGTTGGCGTTTGTAAAGGATTAGGGCGTTTTCGTTTGGCGTGAAAACGCATTGGAGCGCGGGCGTCTCGCCCGCGCTCCTGTGATTCCATCATTCCACTAGAGCAGATTAATTTAATGATGACCTTATATTTCTACCGTCATTGCGAGGAGCGAAGCGACGTGGCAATCCAGACGGCCTTTCTGTTTGCTTCGGCGTTCCAGGAAACTGAACCGCTG
>JAISAX010000342.1 GCA_031266495.1 Opitutaceae bacterium | reverse complement strand
CCCCCCCCCCCCTCCAATGACCATGTCCCACGCCCTGTTGCTCTCGCCGCCCGCAATTTCCCGCTCCCTGAAAACGCTGGAGCACGAAGCCGACCTCGCCGTCGTCGGCGGCGGACTTGCCGGCACCTGCGCCGCCATCACCGCCGCGCGCCTCGGGCTCAAGGTTGTCCTGCTCCAGGATCGCCCGGTGCTCGGGGGCAACGCCTCCAGCGAAGTCCGGCTCTGGATTCTCGGCGCCACCACCCACATGGGTTCGAACAACCGCTTCGCCCGCGAAGGCGGCGTCGTCAACGAAATCGTCCTCGACAATTTTTATAACAACCCCGACAGCAACGCGCTCATCTTCGACGCCATCCTCCTCGAAAAAGTCGCGGCCGAGCCCAACATCACGCTGTTGCTCAACACCCCCGTCCATGAATGCCGCAAGGCCGACGACGATCCCGACCGCATCGCCGGCGTGAGCGGCTTCTGCGCGCAAAACTCCACGCTTCACCAGGTCCGCGCGCCCCGCTTCCTTGATGCTTCCGGCGACGGCATCCTCGGCTTCCTCGCAGGCGCCGCCTTCCGCATGGGAGCCGAAACGCCGGATGAATACGGCGAAGCCTTTGCCCCCTCCGGCGAATTCGGCGGCCTGCTGGGGCACTCGATCTATTTTTACAGCAAGGACGCCGGTCACCCCGTGACCTTCACCGCCCCCTCCTTTGCCTTGCGCGACATCGAAAACGTCATTCCCCGCCACAAGCGGTTCAACGCCTCGGACTGCGGCTGCAACCTCTGGTGGATCGAATGGGGCGGACGTCTCGACACCGTTCACGACTCGGAAAAAATCAAATGGGAACTCTGGCGCATCGCGTATGGCGTGTGGGACTACATCAAGAACTCCGGAAAATTCCCCGACGCCGCCAACCTCACCCTGGAATGGTTCGGCCACATCCCTGGCAAGCGCGAAAGCCGCCGCTTCGAAGGCCCGTTCATGCTGTCGCAAAACGACATCGTGCGCCGTACCCGCCATGCCGACGCCGTCGCTTACGGAGGCTGGAGCATCGATCTCCACCCGGCCGACGGTGTTTTTGCCCCGATCGCCGGTTCCCACCATCTCCACTCCAAAGGCCCCTACCAGATTCCGTTCCGGTGTTATTACAGCCGGAACATTAAAAACCTCTTCCTGGCCGGGCGCATCATCAGCGCCACCCATGTCGCCTTCGGTTCCACCCGCGTGATGGCCACCTGCGCCTTGGGAGGGCAGGCCGTGGCCCATGCCGCCGCGCTCTGCCGCGCGTTTGACTGCCTGCCTGCCGATCTTAGCGCCGATCCGGAAAAAATCGCGCTCCTGCGCCGGATTATCGCCCGCAGCGGCCAGGATCAATGGGGTGAGGCCGAGTCCGATCCCGAAAATCTCGCCCGGCAAGCCGGAGCCACCGCCACCAGCCGGTTCCGGCCCGGTGCGCTCCTCCTCCCCCGCCCCCCCTCCCCCCCCCTCGCTGCCACCATGCCGGAGCACACCATCCCGCTCGAAACAAATGCGCTGGCACAGATCTTTCACGCGCCCGCCGGCCCCGTCCCCGCCATCACTGTGATGCTCGACGCCGGCACGGAAACCACGCTTCGCTTTGACCTGCTCACGACCTCGCGTCCCGATCATCATACGCCCGATGTCATACTCGCGTCACGGCAACATGCCATTCCCGCCGGAGCGGGGCGGGCCGTGAAACTCGATTTCGGAGTCACGCTGGACGCGCCCGCCGCCCTCTTCCTTGTCATCCATCCTCCGCTCCAGGGGGAAAAATCCGTCCGTGACGGAAACCGGTTCGCCCCGTCCCCCTCCGGCGTCCGCGTGTATCAATCTTCCCGTTACATCACCGGCCAGGTGCTGCTCCGGTATTCCCGTGAAGAAAAGACCAGCCACATCGGCGGCGAAGATTATCCCGTCTATGCCGCGATCCGCCGCCCGCATGCTTGGCCGCTCGCGCTCGGCTTCGATCCACCGCTCGACATTTTCGGTCCGGAAAACGCGCTCGACGGCCATATCCGGCCCATGAGCCGGCCCCACGCCTGGGTGGCCGATCCGTCCGACGCCGCTCCCGCGCTCACGTTGCGCTGGCATTCCCCGCAAACGATCTCGCGTGTCGATCTCTTCTTCGACGCCGATTACGACCATTCCATGGAAACTGTGCTCCGGCCCCATCCCGACAACGCCCCGCCTCATTGCGTCAGACGCTGGACGTTGCGGGACGACGCCGGCCACCTGCTGCACACGTGCCACGAAAACCATCAGGCGCAGAACACTGTGCGTTTTTCCACCCCCGTCACCACCGGCAGCCTCACCATTGAACTCTCCAGGATGAACGGCCCCGCTCCGGCGACCCTCGTCGATGTGCGCTGCTATTGATCAGTCTAACGTCAAAAGCCGGAAAGTCGGAAATCATCAGCGGCCCGCCGGAGCGGGCCATCCTTGCAAAATGCCCCGCACAGCGGGGCTGCTGGCGACCTTCGACCTTTCGACTTCTGACCTTTGACTGCATCACCCCTTTTGCATCCGCCGCCAGACGCGTGGTGATATTCCCATTACGCGGCTGAAACTGCGTGTGAAATAGTATGCGTCGCTGAATCCCGTCTGTTCGCCGATGGCGCGCACGGCGTCATCGGTTGTGTCGAGCAACTGGCAGGCGCGCTGGATGCGCATGCGGATCAGCCAGTCGATGGGGGCGAAACCGGTCAGTTGCCGGAACAACGTGCTGTAATGAGGCGCCGACAACCCCGCGAGCCCGGCCAGTTCGTCGAGCCTCACCGGTTGCGCGAGGTGCGCCTTCATCCACTCGGCGGACGCCGCCACGCGCTCCTGCGCGGACTGCCGGCCCGGCGTCCCCGGCGCGGCGCGCAGCCGCACGATATTGGCGAGCGCCGCCCGCAGCGCCGCGCTCGCCGACACCAGGTTCGACAGCGAATACCCCCGCTCCAGGTGTTCCCACGCCGCCCCGAGGCTGACGACCGGCGCCCGGGCGAGCTCCATCGCCAGCACGCCGCCGCCCGGCGGCAGTTGCAGCAACTCCGCCCACGCCGCCACCTCTCCGCCCGTGACGTGCGCCCACTCGATTGTCCAGGCCATGCCCTCGCCCGCCTCCGCTCCCGGAGAGGCCGCGCCATCCGTGCCGTAAGCGTGGGAAAACCCTGCCGGCAACCACGCCAGCGATCCCGGCTCCACGCGCAGTCTCCCTCCGTTTCCCGTCCGCACCCAGCCGCTTCCGGACGAACAGAGAATCAGCACCGTGCCCGCCGCACCCGATGGACGCTCCACCAGGTGCCGCTCCGCGTGCGGAAACACTCCCGCATCCGTGACGAGCAACCCGCGCAGCAACGGATGCGTCTGCGCGCTCCGGCTCACCGGTCCGGGCAGCACAACGAGATGTTGCCCGCGAAACCCCACAGCCTTCGGCCCGGTTCCGGAGTCCGGCCTTCCCTTCGTTTCCTTTGCGTTCCTTCGCGATTTCATCGGATTCGGATAATCATAACTGACGTTACGCAGAGGACACAGAGAAGGCACAGAGTTCAGGGAGGCCTGGTCGGCAGAAGCGGAGATTTATTGGCGAAAAAGGATTTTTATTTCTTTGAGATATAATTGATTGCATAAAAACAGTCAACGTTGTTCGGGGCTCCTGAAACTCTGTGCCTTCTCTGTGCCCTCTGTGTAATTTCAGTTAAATTCATAAAAAGAAGAGAGAAAAAGTTGCAAGACGTCAGACCGGAATGGCGCTTAGATAAGGGGGATTGTCGTCATTTTTTACGTCTGGAAGCGGAGACGATCATGGTATGTCTGGGTTTGGTGAGGAACTGGAAGTTTTTGGGTCTGCGTTTTTTGGCTCTGGGTTCGGCCCTGAAGGGACG
>JAISAX010000312.1 GCA_031266495.1 Opitutaceae bacterium | reverse complement strand
CCCCCCCCCCCCCCCCCCCCCCCCCCCCCCGGTGCGGGGGATTGAAATTCTTAATTCTTAATTTCCCGCCTCCGGCGGGGGGTCGATGGTCAGGTTGCGGATGTTTTTTTCCTGATCCGCCGCAATCTCGATGTCGGCGCGTCCGAAGGTGTTGCCGCGAAGGACAAGGGATTCCAACGGACGCCTCCTGGCGGCCAGGGCGGGAATCGTGAGGGCAGGCACGCCGGGCGTCCGCAGCCAGCGGGTGTCCGCGATTTCAAGGTGCGTGGGCACGGAGTCGAAAAGCGTAATGACCCCGCGCGTCGGAGAAAGTTTTCCGGTCGCACAGTTTTCAATCGTGTTGCCGGAGAGCGTCACGCGGCCAATGCGCGGGAGGAAACCCTCTTCTTGCCAGAAGGCGACGGCCGCCTGGAAAGTGTCGCGTATCGTATTTTTGGTTACATGGACATTGTTCCCGGCGCAAATGGCGATGCCAAAGCCTTCGCGGGTTCCGGTAATGGTGTTGTTTTCGAAGGTGACGCCCTGCGAGGCGCGGGTGAGGCCGCCGGTCTGGTCGATGCGCAGGCCGGCGTCGCGGTTGTTTTCCAGGTGGCAGGAGGCGACGCGCACGGCGTCGCTCGATTCGATGACGATGCCAAAGGTGCCGGAGCCGCGCGCCGCGCTGCCGGTGATCGTGACGTCGCGGCAGGTGTCGATGCGGAGGCCGGGGCCGGCGGAGTCGATGGCTGTCACGCGGTCGATGGCGAGTTGCGTGCAGCCGGTGGCGTCGAGCAGGGCGCGGTTGTGGCGGACGGCGACAGGCGTGGCGGCGGGAGGCGTCAGGCGGAGTTCGAGGTTGCGGATCGTGACGCGCTCGCTGGCAACGATGCGCAGACCGATGGCATCGGGGGCCTCAAAGACGAGGATGGCGCCGGGTTCGCCTTCGATCCGGAGATTGGTTTTTCCGGATACAAGCAGGTGGCGGTCGAGCGCGCTGAAGAGCGTGGCGCGGTCGGAGGCAGTCGTGGCGATGCGGTAACGTCCGGCGGGGATGCGAAGGGCGCCGCCCGTCGCAGGCACGGCGTCGAGCGCGCGCTGGAGGGCGGCGGTGTCGTCCGCAACGCCGTCGCCGCGAGCACCGAAATTACGGATGTCGTTTTTCGGGAGCCGGGAAGAGGGGATGAACGCCGGAAGGGGGGTGGAGGTATCGCGGGCGGCATTACGGACGAGCCGGTACATGTCGTGGAACCGGGGCGCGTTGGCGGCGATGGCGAATCCGGCGGCGACCGCATCCGGAAAAACCCCGGCGTTCGCATCGACGGAGGGCGGAGCATCCGTCATGTTGCCGGAAAAAACGGCGCCGGGTGTTTTGCCGCGGAGGGCGACGCTGCCGCCGCCGTTGGCGACGAAGGTGTTGCCTTCAAGTTTCAGGCCGGCAACGCGGGTGTCCGCCTCGACCTGAAGGCCGTAGCCGGAGCCGGCCTCGATGTGGTTGCCACGGATGATCACGCCCTGCGGATCGGAAATTTCGATCCCGGTTTTGTATTTTTCCGTCGGATACCGGTGGAAATTGATGCCGTCGCCATTGGTGGCGTAGAGGGCGTTGTTTTCGATGAGCGCGTCCCGGAGATTGAATTCGCCGAGGATACCGCCGGGGTAGGCGGCTCTGGAAAGGTTCAGGTTGTTGCCGACAAAAATGTTGCCGCGGATGACGGGGCGGAGCACGGGGTCGCCGCCAACGGGATTGTGGCCGTGGGCGTGCAGGAAAATCGCCGGGAGCTGGGAGCGTTCGATCCAGTTGCCGGCGACCTCGATGTCGGTGCCGCCGACGGCCACGCCGCGGCACTGGGGCGCGATGAGCGTGTTGTACAGGAAACGGTTGGCGGTGGCGGGATGTTTGACGAACTGGACGGAGATGGAGGCGAGGGCATCGTCGCCGCTGTATTCGACAAGATTATACGCGACGGTGATTCCGGTGGCGGAGTCCATGTGAATGCCGTCGGCGGTGGTGTTGCGGACACGGCAATCGACGATCCACGAGGTGGAGCAGCCGCGCCGGAAGAGCGGGCCGATCACGCCCTGGTCAAACGCGACACGGAGTATTTTTATATCGGATACGCGACGGGCGCCGGGCAGATAGCTGCCGAACTGGAGCGGGTGCATGCCGCGAAACAGGCCGGTGCCGCGGGCGTTGTAATAGGGGTAGATGCTGAAGGAGAGGTCGCGCAGGGTGATGTTTTCCGCGTTGCCGAAATCCCACGCATACGCCACGGCCCACGCGCTGCCGCTGTAATGGCGGGGTATGCAGCGGATTTGCGAGGCTTCGCCTTCGCCGATGATGTGAATGTTGCGAAGCGGTTCGCCCCAGTCGCCTTCGAGTGTCCAGGTGGCCTCTGTTTTCCTGTTGTAGAACGCGTAGGTGCCGGCGGGCACGTAAAGGATGCCGCCAGCGGTGCCGATGCGTTTCAGGGTTTTGAGCGCTTTTTCGAAGGCGGGCTGGTCATCGGTCTCGCCGTCGCCGGTCGCGCCGGCGTCGCGGACGTTGACGACGGGGAGCGCGGCATAATCGGTGCGCGGCAGGTTCTCCAGGCCGGGGCGTTCGTAGAAGGAGGGCGGGAGGTTGGAGAT
>JAISAX010000288.1 GCA_031266495.1 Opitutaceae bacterium | reverse complement strand
GAAAACCCGATACCACCGCCGCCCCCGCCACGCCTTCACGCTGGTCGAACTCTTGACTGTCATTGCCATCATCGGAATCCTTGCGGCGATCATCATCCCCGTGGTTGGCAAAGTCCGTGAGAAAGCCCGCGCCGCCCAATGCGTCAGCAACCACCGCCAGCTCGCGCAAGCCCTTATCCTCTACGCCACGGACCACCGTTCAAAATTCCCGCCGCTCGCGGACAAGGAGCCGGGCGACCCCGTTGTCACCGGCACCTGGTGGACGAACCGGCTCGTTGACGGCGGCTACGCGCCGGACGGCCAATGGCGCGACAAACCGAACGGCGCGATTATCTCCGGCATCTTCCTCTGTCCCCTCGTGAAAAACCCCTCGTGGTATGGCGGCATCGCCTACGCCGCAACCGTCGCCACCTACAAACAATCGCTCTCGCTGGACCGTATCCAGAACCCCTCGCGACTCCCGCTCCTTGGCGATGCGCCGGTCCTGATAAAACCCGACGGCGCGCATTCCGCCGCCCCGCAGATCACGAATTATCGCTGGTGGAGCGAGGGTGCGCGTCTCGACCGCCATTCCGGCGGCGGCTACATCGCCTTCGTTGACGGCCACGTAAAACTCTGGCACGAAGCCGACCTCATGATCTCCGACAACAGCATCAACATCATCCCCAACATCGACGGTACTACCTGGTACAACCAATGAAGCCCCGCCGCCGCCATCACATCGCGTTCACACCATCGCCCCGCGCTCGCGCCTTCACGCTCGTCGAACTCCTCGCCGTCGTCGCGATCATCGGGATTCTGGCCGCGATCCTGATTCCGGTGGCCGGAGCCATGCGCACGAAAGCCCGCGAAACCCGCTGCCTCGCCAACCTCAAGGAACTCGGCGCATCCTTTTTCAACTACATGGCCGAAAACCGCGACCGCACCCCGCCCGCCTGCGAACACTCCACCGGCGCATGGCGGGCGTTCGACACCCTGCTCGGTTACACCGAAAACGCCGCCGCCATTCTCCATTGCCCGCTCGACGAAGTCCCCCGTGTCCGCGACCTGACACCGCGCAGTTACGCCATGAACGACCCTCTCTGGCAACGCGACCGCTGGCCCGGCGTCTCGCCTGGCGACATGGACAACCCCTCGCGTACCATCCTCCTCAGCGAATGGTTTATCAAGGGCAACACCATCGGCAGCGAAAGCTACTGCGACCTCGGAAACCACGCCACTACGTCCCATGCCAACGGCACGCGCGCCAACGTCCTCTGGTATGACGGACACGTCAGCCAGGTCTCCGGAAACGACCCCGATTTCCAAAACGACACCTACTTCCGCTTCCGCGTACAGAATTAAGAACTGAAGTTACGCAAACGGCCTTGAAGTGGCGCGGGCGTCTCGCCCGCTGACGGCGCGCAGCGCCGCCTCCCTGCTCTCCCTCGTGTCATTCCCTCGTGTCATTCACTGTAAACAACTGTAATTCTCTCAAACAAATGATCTTGCCTGGTGGCAAAGGGCGACGCTGCGCGTCGTCCACGGGCTGGAAGCCCGTGCCACTTCAAGGCCGTCCGCGTAACTTCAGTTCTTGATTTCCATGAAAACCCGACGCATCCCGCGCGCCCTTGCCGCCGCCTGTATTGTAATTTTAAACACGATCGCCACGACCGCCACAACCGCCGCGCCTGTCGCCAGCCTCTCCGACTTCGGAGCGCTTCCCGGACCCGCGCACGACAGCGCCCCCGCCTTTGCCAGGGCCATTGCCTGGCTCGCGCAAAATCCCGGCGCCACGCTCACCATACCCGACGGCGCGTTTCACATAAAAACCGCTCCGCCCGCCACGCTCGCCTCCGGCAACAAAAGCGAAGCGCACCTCAACTTCGACCACCTCAAAAACATCACCCTCGCCGGACAAGGCCGCGGCGCCGAAATCGTTTTCGGCCAGTTCGCCCCCGGCCTCCTCTTTGAAAACTGCGACGGCCTCACCCTCCGCAACCTCACCCTCGATTACTCCTTCCTCCTCTTCTCCCAGGGCCGCGTCCTGGAAATCCATGACGGCACGCCGGAAAGCTCCCTCCTCCTCCAGGCCGATCCCGGCTACCCCTCGCCCGCCACGCAACCCGGCACCCTCTTCGGACGCGCCCGCAGCACCTGGCTCACCCTGCACCGCGACGGCATGAACCTCGCCTACCCCGAAGCCCTCGATGCCATCGACGCCACGCCCACCCAAACCCTCCCCGACGGCACCGTCCGCTTCTATTACCGCAACCGGAAAAACGTCTCCGCCCAACTCGCCGGCGACCCCGCCCAACCCCTCCGCTACACGCGCCCCTCGCGTTACGCCGGACAACTCATCCGCCTGCGCACCTGCAACGACATCCTCCTCGACACCCTGCGTATCCACGCCGCCAGCGGCTTCACGGTTCTCGGCTCCGCCTGCCGCAACGTCACCGTCCGCGCCTGCACCCTCGCGCCCCGCCCCGGCACCGACCGCGTCATCGCCACCTGCGCCGACGGCCTCCACTTCATCGGCGGGCAAGGCAAATACCTCATCGAACAAAACACCTTCGATTCCCTCCAGGACGACAACGTGAACATCATCCTTCGCGGCAACACCATCGACGCCCAGCCCGCCCCCGACACCCTGGCCCTCACCCCCGGCAGCGTCCGCACCTGGGCCGCCGGCGACACCCTTCGCCTCACCGACCCGGAAAAAAACACCCGCTCCGACTACCTCGTCACCCGCGTCGAAACCCGCCCCGGCGCGCGCCACACCCTCACGCTCGACCGGCCCGTGAAGGAAAAAATAGTATTTGCGTCCGAACTACAATCCACGCCGCCCCTCCGCCAGCCCACCGTCGCGCATGACATCAGCCAGGCCTTTGGCGATGTCACCATCCGCGGCAACAAATTCCTCAACAACCGCGCCCGCGGCGTCCGCGTCACCGGTTCCGGCGTTGTTATGGAAAACAACACCTTCGACCTCTCCGCCTTTCCCGCCATCCTCATTCACTCCATCATCCGCGACGTGAAGGACGACGAGTTCAACGGATTCGCCGAACACATCGTCATCCGCGACAACCTCATCCGGCGCGCCATCAACAACGGCGGCGCCTCGGGCAACGGCGGCGCCATCACCGTGGAAGTCCTCGACGCCCGCGGCAACGTCCCGCGCGGCTTTCACCCCTTTCGCGACATCACCATCACCGGCAACCGTATCGAGAATCCGGGACGCGCCGGCATCGCCGCCACCAACGTCAACGGACTCGTCATTGAGAACAACACCATCATCAACCCCAACCGCCTCCGCAGCACCCGTCCCGCCGCCCGCGCCGGCATCGCGCTCGGCGACGTTGAAAACGTCCGCGTCGAAAACAACCGCGTCACCGGCGACGGTTTTGACACGCCCGTTTACCGCGCCCCCCTCCCCCTCCCCCCTCCCCCCCCCTCTCCCGCGGACGGCGCGTCCACCGCGACAACGGCAACGGCGACAACGGCGGCGGAATTCATCCCCGCACTCCGGTACGATCTCGCCGACGCTTCCGCCGCCCCGCTGAAGCAAACCGGCGCGCCGTGGACCCGCGCGGACGGTTCCCTCGCCAGCCCTCCGGACGGATTCCGGTTGTCATATCCCGATCAATACAGCGCGCTGAAGACATTCACGCTCGACGCCACCTTCTCGATCCCCTGCGCGGGCGCAGGCGCAGGCGCGGGCGACGGCGGGGCCGGCCTCGCCATTGGCAACCACTACGGACAAACCCTGTTTGGCTGGAGCGTGATGTGTTACCCCGCCCAAAAACAACTCGTGCTCGAACGCCGCCTCCCGGAAGGACGCACGCAACGGCTCGCCACCGCCAGCCTGGAGGAACCGGCGGACACATGGCGCCTCGAAATCGCCGTCGATGGCAACGCCCGCGAATGGACCATCCGGGTAAACGGCGCGGAGAAACTCCGGCTCCGCGCCCCGGGCCGCGCCGTTTACGCGTACTCCGGCCCGTGTTCGTTCAACGCCGCCGCCCGCTTCACGGCGTTTGGCATCGCCGGAGGCGACAGGTACAAACCCGTGATCGCCCTCGGCGATTCCATCACGCACCACTGCCGCTGGAGCGAAATCGTATCCGCAAAAACAGGACTTGCCATCGGGAACGCCGGCATGGCGTCGGACGACACCGCCGGCGCGCTCGCCCGCATCGACTCCGATGTCATCAGGCTGCGACCCCGTTACGCCGTCGTTTTTATCGGCACCAACGACGGCGACCGGAATCGAGCGCGAGCCAATATCGGGGCAATCCTGGAGCGGCTGGAAAAAGCCCGCATCCGGCCGATCCTCTGCACCCTGCTCCCCAGAAAAGACAAACCGGTCAACGCGACGCTCAACGAATTCATCAGGACGCTCGCCGCACGCCACGGGGCGCCGCTCGTTGACTGGCACGACGCCCTGCAAGGTCCGCCCGGCGAACTGGCGGCCCGCTATGCCAGCGGCACCGTGCACCCCAACGAGGCGGGCGCGGAGCGCATGGCCGCGATCTTCATCGACACGCCCGCCCTGCGGCCTGTTTTCCGGACGCCGGAATAGTCAGTCTCACTCCGGCGGCATTCCCGATATTGAGCTGAGCGGCGACAGGCTCCGGGGTTGGATGTCCGCCGCATGCCTATCCCGCCCGGAATTCCCCGCGCCCCTCACAAACACCACGGACTCATGCGCGTTCTCGCCCATTTCACCTGGTCGTGTTCAAATCTTGAATACGGGGTTCGCGCCTACGCGCGCGACGCCAACTGGGTGCTTTCCATCAATCGCCACGCCGACGAGCTACCGCCCGTCTCTCCCGACGTGGACGGCGCGCTGCTCATTGTCGGAGACGATTCGTCCTTCGCGCCGCGCCGTTTTTTCCCCAATGCGAAGATCGTGGATTTGCGCGGCACCTGCGGCCCGCGCACGGTGGATGGCATCACCATGATCGACCATGAGAAAGTCGGCCACGCCGCCGCCGGCTACCTCCACTCGATCGGACGCCGCAACGTCCTCGCTTTCGGAGGAAAACCCAACTTTGAACAAAAAACCCAGATCGCCAGTTTTGTGAGGCACAGCCGCAACCTGGGCAGCCGGGCGACCGCCATGTTCACCAACCAGTGGGCCGAAGGCACGGCGACCGACCATGCGCGAATCGCCGCCCGGATCAGCGGCGCCATCCGCCGCCTCGGATTGCCGCTTGGTGTTTTCGCGCCCGACGACATGATGGCCGACTCTTTCATGCAGATCGTGCTGGGCCTCGGCCACAGTGTCCCCGAAGAGATTGCCGTGCTTGGCATGAACAACGACCGCGGCTTTTGCGAAATGTGCCGCGTGCCCCTTTCGAGCCTCGACGTGAATCTCTCCCGGCTCGGTTACGACGGAGCGCACCTGCTCGACCGCCTGATGCGCGGCCAGACGGCGGCCAACCCTGTGCCGCGTGTGATCGTCCCGCCGCTCACGGTCGAGGCGCGCCAGTCCACCGACCAGTCCCGGTGCGGCGACCGCCTTGTTGTCGCCATTCTCGAATACATCCGCGAGCACTTTGCCGAGCGCATGACGATCGAGGACATGTTGCGCGACCTGCACACCAGCCGGGCCGTGGCCTACGGGCGTTTCCGGAAACACATCGGCCACCCCATCGGCGAGGAGCTTGACCGCGTGCGCATGGGTCATGCGCGCGGATTGCTCGCGGACAGCGACTACAAGATCGACGTCGTTGCGCGCATGTGCGGTTACCTGAACACCGCCTCTTTCGGTCGCGCCTTCAAGGCCCGCTTTGGCGAAACCCCCAACGCCACCCGCCGCCGGGAACAAAAGTAACGGAAACGGCACCTGTTCCTGCATCTGGACGCCCGGCAGGTATTCCGGCCTCCGGGCAGGGTCTTTGCCTTTGAAGAAATGCCTGATCCGCCAAGCATGTCCGCCATGCTTCCCGCACTCCGATTCACACCAGCCGTCCCGCGGTTTTTTTCCCGCGCCTTCACGTTGATCGAACTCCTCACCGTCATCGCCATCATCGGTATTCTCGCGGCGATTATCATCCCCGTCACCGGCCGCGTCCGCGATTCCGCCCGCACCGCGCAGTGCGTCTCCAATATCCGCCAGATCGCCCAGGCATGCCTCCTCTATTCGGAGGATAACAAGGGCATGCTCCCGCCCACGCTCAACACCCCCCTGCCCGATGGCCGCAGGTCAACCTCCACGTGGTGGTGGGAAATCTACCCGGCCTACGTCACCGGCGGCGGCGTCTTCCGTTGTCCTGCCGATGACACTACGCAATCCTCCAGTTACCGGGACACTTTTACCCGCAACGGAAAAACCCTGGCCAACGGCACGGTCTCCTACGGTCCGCCGGGCACGGATGCCTTCAAACCTCTCGGCAAAGCTCTCACCGGCTTTTCCGCGCCCTCGCGCACCGTCATGTTTATCGACTACATGTTCGGCAGCCGCAGGCTTTCCGAAGACTGGAATGCCGACAAACCGCACTGGATCACCGGCAATCTTGCCGACAGGAGCCCCGCCAGCGCCGAACATCCCGCGTTCCCCCACGCCGGAAAAACGAAAACCAACATGGCCTTCATTGACGGACACGTCGCCGCCATGACCCAACCCGAATTGAACACGGCCCGCCTCGCCAGCCGCATTTTTATGGGATCCGTAACGCCACCCTGACTGATTGCCTCGCCGGATCCTCCCCCCCCCCCCTATTTCCCATGTCCAGGTATCCATTCTTTGGTTTCAGGACGGGATTGCCTGTCCGTTAGAGGCGCCGCCATCCGCCTCCATTGACAGCCTCCGGCTTGCCGGCTTGCCGATTGGCCGCGTGTCCTGACTGAATGCGCATCATGCCTCTTGCGCGCCACGCATCCCGTTCACACATCCCTGTGCCCAAAATGAACACCCGACATGTGCTGGCATGGCTCCAGTGGTCCACACACAAACTCGAATACGGCATCCGGGCCTACGCGCGCGAGGCGGACTGGATACTGTCATTTATGCGCAATACGCGGGACTTCGCGGTCGGCTCCACGCAAATGGACGGCCTGCTTGTCTTGCCCGGGCAAGACAAGTTCGATTACCGGGCGCTTTATCCCAATGCCCGCATTGTCAATCTTCACGGCATGGCGGGCCGCGCGCCCGACCCCGCGTTCGACGCCGCCATCAGCATCGACCACGAACAGGTTTCCCGCCTCGCCGCCGACTACCTCCTCGGCCTCGGCTTCCGGAAGTTTATCGGTTTCGGTGGCAAACCCGGGGAGCCTGTCGCCACGCGTTTGCGCGGTTTCCGGACGCATGTCGTGTCACGCGGAGCCGGCTTCCGGAAGCTCTACCTGAACACCTGGGCGGAGCAGATCGTGTTTGATCCGCGCAATGTCAAGGACCGCATATCGCTGGCCATCCGGACCACGGGGCTTCCTCTGGCGGTGTTCGCGCCGGAGGATATTTACGCGGACATTTTCATCCAGGCGGCCCTCGACCTCGGGTATCGCATTCCCGATGACATTGCCGTGCTCGGGGTGAACAACAGCCGGGAGATTTGCGAGAATTGTCGCGTCTCCATTTCCAGCATCGACGTGAATCTCTCCCGTCTCGGGTACGAGGGGGCGCGTCTTCTCGACGGGCTTATGCGGGGCGATTGCGAAACGCGCCCGCTCGTCCTCATCCCTCCGCTCACGATCGAAAAACGCCGTTCGACGGACGACTCGGCGGAGGCCGACCGCACCGTGTCCTCCATTCGCCAATACATCCGCGAGCATCTCGCCGAGCGCATTTCGTTGCAGACCGTGTTGCAGGATTTGCGTGTTTCCCGTTCCACGGCTTTCGCCCGTTTCACGCGCGCCGTCGGGCATTCCATCGGCAGGGAGATCATGCTCGTGCGCATGGAACATGCGCGTCATCTGCTGCTCCATTCCGATTACAAGATCGACGCCGTGGCATGGATGAGCGGATACGAGGATTCTTCCGCGTTCGGACGGCTCTTCAAGAGGCTCCATCACCGGACGCCGTCGGCCTTCCGGAAAAGCGGCGGCGGGG
>JAISAX010000206.1 GCA_031266495.1 Opitutaceae bacterium | reverse complement strand
GCCACCCCCGGCGGGGGCCCTCAGCAGGGCGCGGCGCCCCCGCCCGCTCCCGCGGCGTTGCCATACCCGGTCCCCCCCCCCCCCCCCCCCCCTCTACACACACATTCAATTACACCCGCTACGTCCGGCCGGTTTCAATACCGGTAGTGCTCGGGCTTGTACGGGCCCTCGACGGGAACGCCGATATAATCGGCCTGTTCCTTGCTGAGGCGGGTGAGCTTCACGCCGATCTTTTCCAGATGCAGACGCGCCACCTCCTCGTCCAGATGCTTGGGCAGGCGATAGACGCTGACCTTGTAGTTGTCCCGGTTGGACCAGAGATCGAGCTGGGCGAGCACCTGGTTTGAAAAGCTGTTGGACATCACGAACGACGGGTGGCCGGTCGCGCAGCCGAGATTCACGAGACGACCCTCGGCAAGCAGGTAGATGCTGCGACCGGAGGGGAGCACGAACTGGTCGTACTGCGGCTTGATGTTGATGCGTATCAGGCCGGGCAAGGCAAGCAGGCGGTCAACCTGGATCTCGTTGTCGAAATGGCCGATGTTGCAGACGATCGCCTGGTCCTTCATCGCCTGGAGGTGTTCGAGGGTGATGACGTCGCGATTGCCGGTAGTCGTCACGTAGATGTCGCCGGTGCCCAGGGTGCTCTCGACGGTGTTGACCTCGAAGCCTTCCATCGCGGCCTGGAGGGCATTTATCGGATCGACCTCGGTGACGATGACGCGCGCGCCGAAACCGCGCAGCGAATGCGAACAGCCCTTGCCGACATCGCCATAGCCGCAAACGACGGCGACCTTGCCGGCGATCATGACATCGGTGGCGCGCTTGAGCCCGTCGGCGAGCGACTCGCGGCAGCCGTAGAGATTGTCGAACTTTGACTTGGTGACGGAGTCGTTGACGTTGATCGCGGGCACCAGGAGCTTGCCCTGCTGGTGAAGCTGGTAGAGGCGATGGACGCCGGTGGTGGTCTCCTCGGAAACGCCGCGCCAGGCGGAAGCGATGCGGGTGAAAATTCCGGCATCCGACGCATGGATACGTCCGAGGAGATTTTTGATGACCTGTTCCTCGTGCGAGGCGGAGGGCGTCTTCACCCAGTCGCTGCCATGCTCGAGTTCGTAGCCCTTGTGGAGGAGGAGGGTGACGTCGCCACCGTCGTCAACGACGAGTTGCGGTCCCTGCCCGCCCGGAAAGCTGAGCGCGCGCCAGGTGAGATCCCAGTACTCCTCGAGTGTCTCGCCTTTCCAGGCGAAGACAGGGACGCCGGTCGCGGCGATCGCGGCGGCGGCATGGTCCTGGGTCGAGAAAATGTTACACGAAGCCCAGCGGACGTCCGCACCGAGAGCGGTGAGCGTTTCGATGAGGATGGCGGTCTGGATCGTCATGTGGAGCGATCCGGTGATGCGGACGCCGGCCAGCGGCTTGCTAGGGCCAAACTTTTTGCGAATGGCCATGAGGCCGGGCATTTCGTGTTCGGAAACGGCGATTTCCTTGCGCCCCCAGTCGGCGAGAGCGATATCGCGGATGGCGTAGTCGGCGACAGGGACGGCGGAAGAGACGGGAGCGACGGGAGAGGCGGGTGTGGCGGTGGCGGACATGCGGAGCGATCCTGGATATGTAATGATTTTCCGGTGACAGATTATTTTGCGGCGGCCTGAAGGTCGGCGACGCGGTTGATTTGCTCCCAGGGGAGATCGGGCTTGCCGAAATGCCCATAGTTGGTGGTCGAGCGGTAGATCGGGCGGAGCAGGTCGAGTTGCCGGATGATGGCGGCGGGCTTGAAATCGAAGATCTTGCGCACGGCGGCGACGATTTTTTCTTCGGGTACTTTCGCGGTGCCCATCGCATCCACCCGGATGCTGACCGGGTCGGGATAACCGATGGCATAGGCCACCTGGAGTTCGCAGATTTCGGCGAGACCGGCGGCGACGATATTTTTCGCGACCCAGCGGCACATGTAGGCGGCTGAACGATCGACCTTGGACGGATCCTTTCCCGAAAACGCGCCGCCGCCATGGCGCCCCCAGCCGCCGTAGGTATCGACGATGATTTTGCGGCCGGTGAGACCGGAATCACCCTGCGGACCACCGACGACGAAACGGCCGGTGGGGTTGATATAGAACCGGGTGGATGCGTCGATCATCCCGGCCCGGATGATCATGCGGATGAAGTTCTCCACGAGAAAATCGCTGATCGCGCCATGCGCCACGCCGTCCTGGTGCTGCGTGGAAATGACGACGTTTTCGACGCGCACCGGCTTGTCGTCCACGTAACGGATGGAGACCTGGGATTTGGCATCGGGACGGAGCCAGTTGACGACACCGCTCTTGCGCAGCCGCGTGAGTTCACGGCCGAGACGGTGCGCGAACATGATCGCCGTGGGCATCATTTCCGGGGTCTCGTTGCAGGCGTATCCGAACATCAGCCCCTGATCGCCGGCGCCCTGTTCGGCGGTTTCCTTGCCCTCGGCGCCGCGGGCGTCGACACCTTGGGCAATATCGGGCGACTGGCGGGTGAGGTAGTTATTGATGAATACGGTGTCGGCATGGAAGACATCGTCGGCGTGGATGTAGCCGATCTCGCGGATGGCCTCGCGCACGATGGCCTCGTAATTGGGCCCGGCGGCAGTCGTGATCTCGCCGGCAAGGATGACCATGTTGGATTTTACCATGGTTTCGCAGGCGACCCGGCTCTGCGGATCAACGGCGAGACAGGCGTCGAGCACACTGTCGGAAACAAGATCGGCTACTTTGTCGGGATGGCCTTCGCCGACGGACTCGGAAGAAAAAACAAATTCCTGGGACATGATGGATAGAGAAGATGACGATGGAAAACGGACAGGGATGGCTTTGCGACAGGCACCCAGCCATGGAACCGGAAAGGATGCAAGTTGAAACATCAACGCATCCGGATTTCATAATACGAGTAACTGATGTTACGCAGCCAAGGGTTTTGCTGACGATCCGATCTGGTCCGGGGAGTGCACGCGTCTCGCGTGCATTGCCCGGCGTCTCGCCGGGCAATCCGGGGGACGGCGGAGAGGAGGGAAACAGGGTGGAAGGCGGGAGAGGCGGAGAGGCAACAGGCTTGGGCGAGACGCCCAAGCCGACACGCGAGACGCGTGCGCTCCCCGGACCGCAGGCTACCTCGGGGATCAGGAAATTCGGACAAAAAGTTGGCCGGTCGCCTACCCCTAAGCGACCGGCCATTTGCTTTCTTAGTTACCCCAAAACTCCCGCTATGCGGGAGAAAGTGTGTATCTGATGTTGTTACTGATAGCCCCGATCTTCCTTTCGTCAACAAAAAATCGGAAAAATCTTTTCACTATTTTTAAGTCACTGCAAAACATCGTGATAAGCATTTAATTTTGCAGGTGAAATTCGCTTCGCAATCCGGACGGCAAGGCCGGCTGACAGATCTTCGGCTGACAGACCGGCCAGCACCGCCCAGGAGGCAGGCTCAGGCACCGCGCTCGCCATAATGCTCACCGTGCCGCTCGTGTAGAGCGTCGAGTAATCCCACGCCAGACCTGCGGCCAAGGTGAATGATGCCGGTCGTGCCGTCGATAGTGAGCACCGCCACGGTGGCGGCTGTGTCGAGGTTGATCGTCTTGCTCGCGTCGGCGTTGCTGCCGTTGACGGTGAGGGCGTCAAATCGCTCCGCCCGCACCCGTCACGGCGATCTTGTCGAACCTGGCGATGCGGTTGGCCGCCTATGCCCTCCTGCTGCTCGCCGCTCACAAAACCTGCGGACCCGACAAACTGCCTCCCTCTGTCCCCCTGGCCAAATGGCGCCGCCGCTATCCCCCGCTCCGCGCCACCACC
>JAISAX010000169.1 GCA_031266495.1 Opitutaceae bacterium | reverse complement strand
TCGGGCCGGACGCGCCGCAGGTGCGGTGGCTCGGCATGAATTACGAGGCGCGCCAAAACGCGGAAAGCGCGGCGCGCATCCTGAAGGATTTCCGTTTCGGCAGCGTGCGCATGTGGTCGGAGTTTCGCCAACTCCCGTATCAGGGATTTCGCGACGCGCCGCGGTTCAGGAAGAACAATTTTTTCGTGATGATGTGCCTCGGTTTGCACGACGCCGCGCCGGGCTATCTGGTGCCGCTCGACTTCACGATCTGGAAAGACAATTTGCGGCGCGAGGCGACGAGAATGCGCGGGCAAATTGACTGCTACGAAGTGCTCAACGAAACCAACATCTGGAGCGGTCGCGTGCCGGTGAAAGAGCCGGACAAACACGAGGAAATGACACCCGCCGCGAACGCCCGCGTCATCAAGGCCGCCGCGGAAACACTGCGCGAAATTGATCCGGCGATAAAAATCGCCGGCCCCGCATCGTGTCACACCGATGTGAACTGGACGGCGAGTGTGTTGAAAAACGGCGCGGCGGCGCACCTCGATTACATCACCGAACACCCCTACCGCGAGTTGCCCGAACTGCCCGATTATGAGGACGACATCGCGTCATTGAAAGCGGCGGCGGCGCGTTACCGCGAAAATTTCCCGCTCATCGCGTCGGAGGCCGGCGAGCGCGGCATTGCCATTTTTCCGGACGAGGAAATCCCCGACTGCGAGCGCGAGCGCGTTGCCTTCAACACGCGCATGATGCTCGTCGCCCTCGCAAACGGTTACGAACAATACCACCACTTTTCGTTCGACGGCGGCGGCAGCGGCACGTCATGGAACGTCGTGCTGACCGGCAATCCCGAAAACGAAACGCTGTCGCGTCCCGCGCCCGTACTTTACGCGTTGCGCGCCGCCGCCGACATTCTTGGCAACTTCAAACCCGCCGGTCGCGTCCGCCTCGGTGGCAATTACCGCTGTTACCTTTTCGACAACGGCGCGCACCGCATCGCCGCCCTCTGGAAATGGAATGGCAATCCCGTGAAATTCACGTTGCCCGAAAACGTCTCCGCGAACGCAAGCGCCGCCGACGCAAGATCCGCGGCGTTTTCGGCGTTTGACGTGATGGGAAATCCGCTCGATTTGGCGTCGCTGACGTTGAGCGGACAGCCCGTCTGGCTGGAAACAGAATTGTCCGCCGCCGAGTTGGGAAACGTGTTGCAACGCGCCGCGCTCACCGACGGCGCGAACTTCCCCGAAGCGCGTCTGGTCGTTACCGGCGAGCGCGAATTCGGCATCGAAATCACCAACCCGGACGGCGTGCCGCTCTCCGGCAAAATCCGCCTGCTCACGCCCGGCATCGCCCTCGGGGAAACCATCGCGTTCGACAACATCCCCGCCGAGGGCAAACGCGTTGTCCGCTTCTCCGCGCTCGCGAAAATCTCGACAACACCGCGCCCGTTCGAAGCCGCCATTTCCGTCCCCGGAAAAGGCGAGCGCAAAACGCACTTCAACCTGCAAGCCGTCCTCGCGCCGCGCGTCAAACGCCCGTTGCAAATTGACGGCGACCTCGCCGACTGGCCGCCCGATTCCGTATTCGCAAAACTGGACACGCAGAACGCCGTCGCGACCGGCAAGGGCGACGCGTCCGTGCTGATGAAACTGAACGCCATGCTCCGCCTCGCGTGGGACGAAGACTTTTTGTATGTCGCCGTCGAGACCGACAAACCCGACTGTGTCGCCCAGAAAATCAGCCCCGCGAGTTTGTGGGCGGGCGACGGCCTGCAAATCGCCTTCGACCCGTTGCGCAACGCCCCGCCCAACCTCGCGCATTATCAGGATGACGACTACGAGTTCTCCGTCGGGATGTTTGGCGGCGCGCCGCTTGTCTTCATGCACGCCGCAGCCGCCGCGCGTTACGACAGCGTTGACAAAGCGCTCGGCCCCGTCCCGCACGTCCGCCGCGCCATCCGTTGCGCCGACGGCAAAACGACCTGGGAGTTGGCGTTCCCGCGCCTGCTCGTCAGCCCCTTCCGCCTGCAAGCCAACAACGCGATGCGTTTCAGTTTACTCGTTAACTGCAACGACGGCCAACAGCGTGTCGGCTGGCTCGAATTGACCCCCGGCATCGCCCAATCTCCCAAACGCCCCGGCCTCTTCATCGACCTCGTTCTGCTGGACTAAAAATGACGCCGCCGCCCGGAAAGAAATACCTGATGTTACGCAGCTCTCTGCGTAGGGGCTTCGCTTGCGAAGCCCGCAAAGACCTGACTATCGAGATACGCCAATTCTGTCCACCAACGGCGCGGAAGCGCCTGGGACCGCCGGCATCTTGCCGGCCCCGGCGGAGTGGCAACGGCGGAAATCACAAAAATCTCCCTGCCGTATCCGTTCCGGCATAACGCAGCCTCAACCCGAACCGCGCACCGCCAGCACCTCGGCGAACGCCGTCCGGCGCACCTCCATCAACTCGTCACGCGCCGCATTCCAGAGCGCGAGCGCCGGACTTTTTTTGCCGCGCGCGACCACATGATCGGCCGCCGCCCGGATCGTCCGCACCGGACGGGGCTGCTCGATTCGACAGGGTTGCGAGTGAACGGTTGCCCCCCCCTCTCCCGGCTTCGTCTCTTTCTGCGCATCACGGTGCCGTGTTGCGCGGCACGAGCGGCAGCCCTGAAATGAGTTGCTGGATACGTTGCGACCGCTTGCTCCGGATCATCTTCAACGCAGCCCTGGCGATCTCTTCTCCCATTTCTTCGCACGGCTCGGGAATGCTCGTCAGGCTGATCGAACGGTGGCTGCTCGTCAAAAAATCCCCCATCGAAGCGAGCGCCACATCCTCTGGAATGCGCACGCCCATCTCCCGGATGTTTTCGAGCAGGCGCAGCGCCAGGGCGTCGTTGAGGACGAACAGCGCATCGGGCCGATTCTTCCTGGCCGTCGTGTCATCCAGCAACCGCCTCACCGCCTCCGTCGGCACCACGCCCGACTTTTCCCAAATGATCCAGTCCTCCCGCAGGGGGAGCCTCGCCTCGCGCAGGCAATCGCAATACGCCTGATAGCGCGCCAGTGTCATGATGGTGGGGTGAGTCGGTCCGACAAAGGCGATCCGCCGCCGCCCGGATGCCAGCAAGTGCTCCATCACCTCGCGCGCTGCCTTGCCCGAATCCCACGCCACGTAGCTCGCCTCCGGCAAGTCGGGCAGCGTGTCGCTCAGGAGCAGCAGCTTTTGTTTCTGCGCCATGAGTTTTTTATAAAACGCCCGGCTTTCCGGCAGCGGCAAGCAGATCAGCGCGTCCACCTTGCGCTTCAGGAGCGATTGCACCTCGCGCTCCTCGCGCGCCTTGTCCCAGAGGTGTACGCTGATCAGCGGCATGTAGCCGTGCCCGTCCAGCACCCGCAGCATCCCCTTGAGCACCCGGTCCGCCCAGTTGTCCGACAAATCCGCGAACACCACCCCGATGCTGTCTGTCCGCTGACGGCGCAGCGTGGAGGCGAAGAAATTGGGCTGATAACCCAGTTCGTCCGCCGCCGCCCGGATGCGCTCGACCGTGCTTTCGGAAATTTTCATCTCCGGCCCGCGCCCGTTGAGCGCGTAGCTGACGGTCGCCGCCCCGAGGCCAAGGTGACGGGCGAGCGTGGCAATGGTGATTGTTCCGGAACTCATGCGTGGCTCAAATGAATGGATTCAGTTCCGGGCCAATTTAAGTCCCTTCAGTCTGGAGGCGAGACATTCGCGTGTGTATCCGCAAAACAATACTCAAGAAAGATCTCTGTCGCCACCGTCAGTTACGCGCTCAACGGGCGCGGACGTGAAATGAAGCTCCCGAAGGCCACCAGTCACCATCGAGCGCGGGCGCGCCGTCGCCTGTACGGTTCCTTACAGGAACACGGCACTGCGACACTGCCTGCCATCCGGACGAATCCCGGCGCACCCACCCGGCTGGTTGGGCGAGTCGCCACGCCTGCAATAACCGGAGACCGTCGCCCTGGCGAAACGCGCTTCTCCAAAAATTCCGGAAAATCAGGCATTGACTTTCCGAAACTGAATGGATTCAGTCATTTTTGTCACGGTTACTTTTCGCGCCCATGTCACACTTCCATGTCAGCATTTGCCTCCTCCTCGCTACCGTCCGGATCCTCACCGCCCCGTTCGCCGTGATTTGGCGCTGCGAATCTTTTTCTCTTCTAACTTAAACACTTAACCTGCGATACGCGATACGATTAACAACCCCCGGACGTTTCCGCAAAATTCCCCGCTCCATCACCTCGGTCGAACACCCCATTACCCCCGCCTCCCGCCCCTCCCGCTCCATGAGATGCTCCTTTTCAAAAAAACGCCAAAGCCACCAATCATGAGTCCCGTCAACTCAACCCGCCCCTCCTGGTATCGCCCGGCTCCCGTCGTGTCCACCGATCAGCCGGCCTCCGAAACAGATCTGGTCATCTACTCGGCCAACGCCGCCGGTTGTGCCGCCGCCATTCAGGCCCGCCGCCTCGGACTCTCGGTTGCCATTTTTAATCCCCACACTCACGTCGGCGGGCTTACCACCGGCGGACTCGGATTCACCGACTTCGGCAACAAGGAGGCCATCGGCGGCCTCGCCCTCGAATTTTACCGACGTCTCGGCAAGCACTATGGTTGCGAGACCGAATACCGCTTCGAACCCTCCGCCGCCGAAACAGTCCTCCGGGCCTGGCTTGCCGAGGCAGGTGTCACCGTCCATCATGGCCATTATCTCAAGAGCGTATCCACTTTCCAGAGACGCATCACCGGGATATTCTTCACCAACGGTGCCCTGGCCCGCGCCCCTTACTTCATCGACTGTTCCTACGAGGGCGATCTCATGGCCGCCGCCGGCGTTACCTTCACCGTCGGTCGTGAAAGCAACTCCACCTACGGCGAGACACTCAACGGCCAGATTGTCCACATCAATCACCAGTTCAACAACCCCGTCGATCCCTACGTCATTCCCGGCGATCCCGGGAGCGGCCTCCTCCCCGGCATCGAACCCGGCCGCCCTGAACCCGGAGTCGGCGATCATCGCGTGCAGGCCTATAATTTCCGCATCTGCATGACGCAGGAAAAGGACAACCTCGTGCCCTTCCCGAAGCCGGAAAACTACGATCGCCAGGCCTACGAACTTCTCGCCCGCTACCTCGCCACCGGCTGGCGCGAAACGTTCAACAAACATGATCGTATCCGCGGACTAAAGACAGATACCAATAACCACGGCGCCGTCTCCAGTGACTACATTGGCGCCAATTACGCCTGGCCCACCGCCTCGCACGAGGAGCGCGAAAAAATCTTCCAGTCCCACGTCACCTGGACGCAGGGACTCTGGTGGTTCTATGCCACCGACCCTGCGGTGCCCGCCGACATTCAGGCGCAAGCTAACACCTGGGGACTCGCCAAAGACGAGTTCACTGACAGCGGCCACTGGCCCAATCAGATCTACGTCCGGGAAGGACGTCGCATGATTGGTGACGTCGTTATGACGGAAAACCACTGCATGTCCAAATACAGGGAGGATGATTCGGTTGGACTGGCGGCCTACACGATGGATTCACACAACTGCCGTCGTTTTGTGGATGAAAATGGTTACGTTAAAAATGAGGGAGATGCGCAGAAACGCCTGCCAAAGCCATTCCCGGTCAGCTATCGTTCAATAGTTCCAGCCAAGGCAGATAATGTGGAAAATCTTTTCGTGCCTGTGGCACTTTCGGCCTCGCATATCGCTTTCGGTTCCATCCGCATGGAACCCGTATTCATGGTTCTCGCGCAGAGTGCCGTCATTGCCGCCGGCACGGCCCGCCGGGCGGGTAACATCGCCGTCCAGTCCGTCACTTACTCTGATCTGCGTCCTCAACTCGAATCCGCCAAACAAGTGCTGAATTGGGATGACATGAAAGTACACAGCGGCGGCGGCAACGATCACAGCCCCCTTGGACGCTGACCTGCCATGCATCTCTAAATCCCGATATCTAAAATCACCTCCTGTTTGTTAATTTTTGTTAATCCAACCCAACAACCACCACTAAACAACAGACAAATACATATCTCATGAAAATAAAATCCATAATACGTCACGCATTGGTAATCAGCAGCATCCTTGGTGCTACTTTGACATACGGACAAGTGCTTTTTTACGAAACATTTGAAGGCAACACGCCCGGATCCGGTATTGCCAGTGGGGCGACCTCCTCAGATGGCAAGGCAACCTATACAGTAAGCTTGACCAGAGCGGAGTTCAAAGCTCAAAACCCCTATGACACAACAGCGTCGCCTGGTCTCGGCTCTGCCGTAGGACGAATCTGGCTTAATACAAATGCAACCGCCAATATAGCCATGTCTCCCAACCTTGATTCTGTAGAAAGCTACGTTTTCAAAATGGGATACCTGGAACTAACCAATACATCATGGCAATTCGGAATCAATGTTCGCAGTAATTCAGACACCACTAACGGTAGTTATGTTTTTGCATATAGAGGAAATGGAGTTATTGCAGTTTCTTATGTCAACTCGCGAGGAACCTCTGAAGAACTCACGACAATCACTGCCACGGCGATATCCGGGGGAGGGCGTTATTATTTAACGGATCTCGGCATAACGGTAACTGGCAATCAACAGCAGCTTTCTATTGCAGGCATGGCCATAGGGACGACAAAAAGCACTGAGTCATCATTTGATGACTCAGTGAGCGATCAAATTCGCTTTTGGGGAACAACGACGAGTGCTAACCAGGGAACTGTTTCCTTTGATAATATATCTGTCACACAAATCCCTGAGCCGAAAACCGTCAGTGCTCTTGTCGGCCTAAGTATTCTTTCATTGGTGATTATTCGACGGATACGCAGATAGCCATCGCTTCCCTTTTCTTTCATCAATACCGCAAATCCACATCGTAAAAATTCGTATCATGCGCTGTTCCTTCGCTTTTTCGCCCTCGGCAATTGCCCTTGGAATCTTGCTGGCCGCATCCACTTCCGCGGACATTTATGCACAGGAGAGGGACTACTCCGGAACAGCGCATGATCAAGGGATTCACAGCAGTCTCATTGTTGATAAAAAAACGATCATTAAAGAATGGGAAACCTCCGCCAAAAAATATCGGGAATTGTCGGCCTGGGCTCCGGGCAAGATAACCTATGAACTCAAAGATGCAGGCACACCCAATGCCTATGCGGAGATGTGGACTGAGAAACGAACCGTTGTCGGCTCCTTCAAACTGTCGCATCCCATACCCATCGCGGACAGCATGGTGGAATTTGAATACCGCATTCCGGATCATATCGTAGCCCGGGAGCTTCATCTCAATCTGGCTATCGAGGGGGAAAAGAAAAAGCTGACCATGCGCCTCCCTGCCTTTACCGGCACATGGCAGCGTGAATCCATTCCGCTCGCTGGCATTGTTGGCGGCGAGCGCTGGCGCCAAAATCCGGCGCGCCGCCTCGCTACGGGTATCGAAATTGCCTTTGTCGCAAATCAAGAGCCGGCCTGCATCCAGTTCCGGGCGCTTGCCATTTCCCGGCATCCCTCTCCGTGGGGACCGCTTCCCGTTCCCTCCGCCATTCCCGTCACTGGGGCTGGCACACAGCGGACTTTCCGCATTGAGGGAGCCCCGAAGCAGGCATGGGCACAGATTATCGCATCCAGCACCACGGATGTAATTCTCAATGGTCGCAACATGGGTCAGATTGCCGTCAAAAACTATGATACGAACAAATGGCCCTCCATTCCCCTTGCCGTGGCGCGAGAGTTTTCTCTCGACGGGCTCCTCCTGCCATCCGCGCCCAACACCCTTGTTCTCAAATCGGTTGATGGTACCAACGCAGACGCTCTTTGCGCACTCGGATGGGTCTCTGGCAATAATCGCCATGTGATCGTTTCCGATAAATTCTGGAGTAAAGTCGAGTCTCCCGCTACCCCGCTTGAAACGACCCCCCGTCTCTCCGCCCCTCCCAATCGCTGGGCGGACATTCCTGATATTTATCCGCTCGGAATCCCAAACGCATGGGCTGTGTCACCGGTCGCCTCGACACTTCGCACCGCTCCCCCGGCCAAGGCATACACGTCCCTGAAAAACTCTGCCGCCGGCCCGTGGAAAACGGATGCATCAGCAGAAGGGCGATGGAAACTTGTCACGCCCGAAGGCAAGTCACTCTACTTTCTGGGTGTTCAAGCGCTCAGTCTGTCTCCAAATATCAATTACCGGTTTTATCGCTCCATGGTTGAGACCTATGCGAGCGAAGCAGACTTTATCAACGGAACGCTGGCTCAAATCTGTGACTTGGGATTCAATGGCATTGCCACCGCATCTACATCGGAAGGCTTTTACAGCGCCGGGGTGGATGCCGGACTTTATGCGTTCCAATACATCAGTCCGGAAGCAGACGGACCCTTCATTCGTAAATACGACGGAACCATATTACGCCGCATGGGAGACCCCTTTGATGAGGGGTGGAAAAAACGTTACCGTGCGAGAGCCAAAGCATTTGCGGACATCTGGCGTAACAGCCCAAACATGATCGGAGTCTTTGTTAACAACGAGATCCCCGTGGAAGGTTCGGTTAACGGCAACGGAATCTCCGGTTACGTTTACAGCGATGCCTGCCGTGCCGTATTTATCGCATGGCTTGCGAACCGCTATGAAGACAAGATCGACAACCTCAAGACAGCCTGGCGCGACGCATTGCCGGCAATCGACACCATCGAGGATTTTCCCGCGGTTCCCACGCTCAACCTGTCCGCCAAACCTCAAACTGATCTCAAGCCGGAAGAAGGTCATGCAACGCCCCGGCAATTCCAATCCGCCAGGGACCGGCTTCAGTCCGACCTTTATGCATTCGCCGTTCACACCATGACTGTTTACGCAGATTTCATCCTGGAGGTTTTGAGAGAAGAATTACCCGGCAAGCTCATTGCCAGCAACCGCTTCATGGGGAACGCCACCGGGGAAATGATCGCGGCATGGAAAAATTACGACCTCATTGCATGGAATGCCTATCCCCTGAATCAGTGGCAAAAAGGCACCTATAACGAGGAGCAGCTTGAATACATGCGTCAGGCTCACCGTATCACGGGCAAACCGCTAATTCTTGGCGAAACCGGCGCTCAGGCCCTTGACGCGCGACTGCCCAATCCGGCCGCGCAACTCTACACGCAGAAGCAACGCGGGGAGGAATACAGCAAACTGCTCTGGCAAGTGCATAATGAACTCCCCTTTGTCGCAGGTTTCGTCCTCTTTGCCTGGCAGAACCTTTCCGACAGCGAACGCCAGTCATGGGGCATCCTTGATGATTACGGTCATCCCTACGCCGATTATGCGGATGGCATAAGGAAGGCCCACGCCGAATTCTGGAAAAAATGGCGCTGATTCATCTTTTCCCATATCATAAACTCATCCTGGTTACCCATGAAAACATTAAACCCAAAAGCATTCACTCTCATCGAACTTCTCACAGTCATTGCCATCATCGGCATCCTCGCCGCCATCATCATACCCACCGTGCAGGCAGCTCGTAAAACCGCTCATCATGCCAAGTGTATTTCCCAATTGCGGCAGATCCAGATGGCCATGCAGTCCTATTCCCTTGAATACAAGGGTTGTTATCCGAAAACCATAGAGAAAGACGGGGACGGCCGGGACTTGTCCTCCTGGCGCGACGCAATTCTCTCCTATGTGGGGATGAAAAAACTGATTACGCTGAAGAACTCTTCGTCCAACAGTGTGTTTTTCTGCCCGATCGCTCTTGCCGAGAAAACAGACGCGGATGGGAACTGTGTATCCACTTATGCAATGAACAGCCATCTTTCGGCATTCGAAACCAGCCGGGTTTCAGCTCCGTCTCGCACGGGTGTTTTGATGGAGGGAGCCTATTCGAACAAGACCTGGTATTCCTCTATTGGCCATAACGCCACGTCTCCCGGTGCTCCGCACAAGGGGAAAACCCATGTCAGTTTTGTTGATGGGCACGTTTCGGCCATTACCGTTCCTGCCGAACGTAGTGATGTCTTTTGGAGTCCCGAGTGAAGCTGCTTGTTTGAATCACCGAGAGGCAGCATCCACGACATTCGCGCTCTGTTCCGCTTCCTCGCCACCTACAAAATCGACAATTCCGACAACGGCACTGTCGAACATCACAAACCGTGGTGAAACCCTCCGCTCCGCCGCGCGCCGCCGGCGCCTGCCCCCTCTGGCACCTCAAGTATCCATCAACGAATACATGCGAAATGGAGCGCCTTTGTGATCAGTATCCATTCTGGCAAAACACAGCCTCAGCTCGAACCGCGCACCACGAGACAGGAGGAGACCGTGATCGTTTTCTTTGCGCCCGGAGACGTATGCACCGTCGCGCCGTCCTCCGCCACGCGCAACAACAACGCCAGCGCGGCCTCCGCGTAGGCCTCGTGATTCGGGTTGATCGTCGTCAGCGGCGGCTCGATCACGCTGCCGATGTCGAGATCGTCGTGGCCGATCACCGCCACATCCTCCGGCACCCGCAGACCCTTCGCCTTCAACGTCTGGATGAATCGCACCGCCCAAATATCGTTCGAGGCCAGAATCGCGTCCGCCCGCCCCTTGCCCACCAGCGCCACCACGCCGCGATCCAACGTCGCCGGATCGGGCGTCACGCTTTCCGAGGCGGCGTCCCAAACGCGGACCGCCGCCGCAGGCAAACCGTGCGCCGCCAGCGCCTCGGCGAACGCCGTCCGGCGCACCTCCATCAACTCGTCGCGCGCCGCATTCCAGAGCGCGAGCGCCGGACGTTTTTTGCCGCGCACGACCACATGATCGACCGCCGCCCGGATCGCCGCCGCCGTATCCGTTTTTACCGACAAGCCGCCGCGCCAGGCGGCGCGCCCGTGAAAAACCACCCTCCGGAAACATCCGAACGCCGCCTTCACCCGCACATCGCGCCCCGGCGCGAGATCGAACAGAAATAAAACCGCCTCCACTCCCCTCCCCGCAAAATCCGCCACATAACCCGCCAGCGGATCGTCTCCGCTTTCCGCCGCCGGTACGCGTCCGACGAGCAACCGGTAGCCGCGCACGGCGGCCGCCTGCTCCAGCGCAAAAACACGCTCTCCCATCACCCTCGCGTTTTCCGAGCCGACAATCACGCCCAGCGTGCGGCTGGAAGCGCCGCGCAGTTGCTGGGCGAGGCGGTTGGGCGCGTAGCCAAGCTGCGCCGCCGCCACCCGGATGCGAGCCTGCGTCTGCGCCGACACCCGCACATGCTCGCCGCCCGTGCCGAGCAGCACGCGCGCCGTCGCCGAACGCGACACGCCGGCCGCCACGGCCACATCCCGCAAGGTCGGCAGGCGGTTTCCGGAAGGACTCGGGCTGGAAGCGGAAGGCATGGTTTCCGCACTAGAACAACTCCGTCCGTCCGCGTCGATCCGGCAAAATGCCCGCTCTTTCGTTGACAATATTCCGGTTTTGATGTCACGTGGCATCATTCTTTCGCCAGACATCATGTCCGACATCGCCACCACCCTTCCTTCCCGGCCAGTCACGGCCATTTTCCCGAACCGCCGCGCCATGGGCGAGGCCGCCGCCCGGCTCGTGCAGGACGAGATCGTGCGCGTCGTCGCAGCCAAAGACTCGGCCCGCATCATCATGGCCTGCGCCCCGTCGCAGAATGACTACTACGCCGCGCTCATCCCGCTCGCCAGGGCCACGCCCGAAGTCTGGAAGAAGGTCCACATCTTCCACATGGACGACTACGCGGGACTCGCCGCCGACCACGAACAGAGTTTCCGCAACTACCTCCGGAAACACTTCCTCGATCACGTCGAGGTGGCCTCCTTCAGCCCGCTCCGGGCCGAAGCCGCCGACATCGCCGCCGAGGCGCGCCGTTACGACGCCGCCCTCGCCGCCGCGCCGATCGACATCATCAGCATGGGCATCGGCGAAAACGGCCACATCGCCTTCAACGATCCTCCGGTCGCCGACTTCAACGATCCGGTGCGCGTCAAGGTCGTGGAACTCGATCCCGTCTGCCGCCAGCAGCAGGTCAACGACGGCTGTTTCCCGACCGTGGCCGACGTGCCGAAGCATGCGCTGAGCCTCACGCTGCCGGTTTTTGCCAACGCCGGCCTGCTCGCCTGCATCGTGCCGACCGTCCGCAAGGCGCAGGCCGTGCGCGATACCCTGTTCGCGCCGGTCGGCGCCGCGTGCCCGGCCACCCTGCTCCGCCAGCATCCGCGCGCCCACCTCTTCATCGACGCCGACGCCGCCTCGCTGCTGCCGAAACGGTAAGCACCGTCAGAACCGGAGAAGATGTGAACCGCTAAAAAACGCTGAAGAACGCTAAAAAATCACTCCATCCTCTTCCCTGCCTGGCGACAGGAGGTCCGACAATTTTAGCGTTCTTTAGCGTATTTTAGCGGTCCCCCTCACGGTCCGGAAAGCGGACCGTGAGGCAGAACCATACGCCAACATTTCCCGTCACCATGTCCGCATCCGCTCCCTTCCTCGATCTTCAGGTCAACGGTTATGCCGGCGTCGATTTCCAGCAGAACGGCCTCACGCCGGCCGCGCTGGAACACGCCATGCAAGCCCTGCTCGCACACGGCACGGGACGGATTCTGCTCACGCTGATCACCGATTCCATCGACGCGATGTGCGCCCGTCTCGAATACATCGAGCGCCTCCGCCGACGCAGCGAACTCGCCCGGCGAATCATCGCCGGTTATCACCTCGAAGGTCCGTGGTTGTTGCCCGAACCGGGTTATCACGGCGCGCACAATCCCGCCCTCATGAAAGCCCCGAAGCTGGCCGACTTTTGTCGGCTCCACGAGGCATCGGGCGAACAGATTCGCCTCGTCACGCTCGCGCCCGAATGGCCCGGCTCGCCCGGGTTCATCGCGCACATCACAGGAAAACGGATACGCACCGCCATCGGTCACTCCAACGCTTCCGATGACGAGATTGACGCCGCCATTGCCGCCGGACTCACGCTGTGCACGCATCTCGGCAACGGCGTCCCCGCGCAGCTCCATCGCCACGACAACATCATCCAGCGCCTCCTCGCACGCGACGAACTGACGGCGGTCTTCATCCCCGACGGCATCCACATCCCCGCGCCCGTGCTGCGCAATTTTGTCCGCGCCAAACCACCCGGCAAGGCACTCTTCACAACCGACTGCATGGCTGCCGCTGCCGCCGCCGCCGGCCCGGGCCGCTACACGCTCGGACGCATCGTCACGGAAGTCGGCCTGGACGGCGTGGTCCGCGAGCCGGGCAAGGAAAACTTCGCCGGTTCGGCGCTGACCATGGATCACGCCGCCAACAACGTGCAGGCCTTTCTCGGCTGGAACCGCGAACAGGCGTTCGCCGCCTGCTCGACCGGCGTGGCCACCGCACTCGGTCTGTAGGCCAGAATACCGGAAATCAGCGGGTTTGCCGTTCATTTCGTAGAAAAAAACGTATCCGTCCGGCATACACTTCTGTTTCCCATCCGCACACGATTTCCTTTTCTCGCGGAGACACCACTCCGCATGTCGCCCGACTTAGGAACCGTAAGGCACCATAAGAAAACAACCTGTACAAAAAGTCCTCCCCCCTCCCCCCCCCCCCGAACCAGGCGACGCTTTACTGTCGATCCGTCCCACAGGCACTTTTCCGGCAGGAAAAGTCGAGGCCTGTGGCAACGGTCTCTCCACGTAATTTCTGTTACCGGTTGTTTTCTTGTGAGGCCTGACCGGGCGCAATCCCGGTAAGGCCTCCCGATCCCGGATCGGCCCGGATCGACCTCAAAAACCTTCGATCCGCGTAACATCCGTTAGTTTTTTGTGCGCCCTTGCCAAAGTAGAGAATCAGGGGGGAGGGGGGTCATTTTTTTTTGAGGGAGTCAGCGACTTCGTTTTGGGAGAGGCCGGAGAGTCTGGCGATGTCGGCAATGGACATGCCATTCGCCTTGAGTGCGCGTGCCATTTCACGTTTCCCCTCCATTACACCCTCGGCGTGGCCCTTGGCTTCTCCCTCGGCGAGTCCCTCGGCACGACCCTTGGCTTCTCCCTCGGCGAGTCCCTCATTACGAGCGTCGGAAATCAAGGCATTACGAACGCCATTTTCGAGACGCCGCTCATTGAGTTCGCGTTCGTAAACGGCGTATTCGGCCGGGGTCATGTTGGCCTCGGCCGCTATGTCGAAAAATTTCCTGAAGATTGGCTCCTGCTTCAACAAAACGGGCACCTGTTCCAGCTTGGGCAGTTCGCGCAACGCATACAGCCATTCGTCTCGTCGTGTCGCCAGTTCGTCCAGGTTTTTGGTGAAAAGCGGCATCTGCACAAAAATGAATCGCAGCTTTTTGTACGCCTCAAACCCCTCCTTGTTGCGCAGGGAGATCTCCTG
>JAISAX010000142.1 GCA_031266495.1 Opitutaceae bacterium | reverse complement strand
GCCTTTTGGGACGTTTCGCGACCATCCCTCCCCCCCCCCCCTGTGCGTGTTGCGCGGCGAGAACCTGTTGTTCGGTGACGTCCAGCGTGCCCCCGCTTCGCGTGATTTTATCCAGCCCGCGCATCTCGAAAATCTGGAACGAGCGCTTGCCGTAATGAAGGAAATGTCGCCCGGTTTTTTCGTCGCGGCCAAAGTATCCGCCGAAGACCTCGCCACCCTGCCGCGTGGCGTCGGCTTTCGTGGTTATGCGGAGGTCCTTGAAAAACTCGTCGAGATAAAGTCCATCCGTCGTGATGGCGTAGGAGCGTCCGTAATTGCCGTTGATGACGGAGACGTCGCCCTGCTCGTCGAGCGGCGCGCAACCGAGAAAGGAGAGCGGACCTTGCAGGAGACCGGTTTCGGGCAGCGGGGCGCGATGCGAGCCGTGGACACCCGGCCAGTCATTGCGCATGGTCCAGCGGAGGCTTCCGTCAGGATCAATCGCGGCAAGCGGTGTGGCGTTGACCAACAGACGTCCGTGCCGGTCGGCCATGGTGAATTGCAGATCCTTCGGCGCGTAGTTTTTTATGCCGACGGCTTCAGTCGTAACATCATCAAGTCGGTAATCGGGCGCGCCGGACGGCAGGAAACCGTGCAGCTTCAACGTTGTCCGCGCCCAGTCGTTCTTGCGTTCAACCAAAAATTCCAGATCGAGGTCGAGGTTGAACGAACCCCAGTAAGGCACGTTGAGGCGGTCGCCGTCCGGGCCGGAAACCTGCAACTCCTCCACCTGCGCGACCTCGTCGCCATTGCGGTCGATCCACAACACATTGTAGCGCGCGGCGTAACGGCTGCCCTTCTCGGAGTCGTTGTTGAGCAAGTCGAGAAAATGCCCGTCGGGACGTTTGAACGCAGACAGTTCGGCAGCGAGTTTCGGGTGCTTCGTGAAGATTTCCGGCACCGCCCAGCGGGGCGTCGAGGACTGCCACGAAGCGAGGTTGCCGAGCACGGCCCACAGGCGCGCGCCGCCGTCATCGGGCAGCAACTCGAAAAGTTTCAGGCAGCGGCCCTTGGTCAGGAAAAAGGTGCGCCCGCCGTGGTGGATGATCTGGACGTTGTTGCCGCCGGACACCTCCGCCGTCTGGCCGGGCGCGGGACCGGCGAATTGGCCGGGCTTTGTCTGGTGGTGCAGCACCGAGCGAATGCGGGCGGTTTTGGCCGCGAAATCAACATCCCAGGCCATGCCGCCCGCCAGCCAGCGCGAAGCGTCGAGCGGGTCGAAGCCCGCGCCGGTCCCCCCGTAACAGGCCGGGCCGAACAACTCCCTCGTGACCACGCCAGTATCCGGGTTCCAGATACTGATGCGGCGGGGCGTCGGCTCGTTTTCCGCCAGCCAGAGCTGGTTGCGCGAGTCGAGGGCGAGGCCGAAGGGCATGAGGAGGGAACCGGGTGTCCACGGGCCGCGCGGGGCGCGCCCGCCGCGCGCGCCGATTTCGCGCAACAAGGCGCCTTTTTTCGCCCCGTCCGCGGCATGGACCTTGATGTTCTGGTCGATGCCGTTGTCCGCGATGAACAGCTCGCCGGCGGGGCTTGCCGCGAGGGCGGTCGCCACCGGCCATTTTTTGCCATATGCATCGAATGCGGGCTGCGGGCGGCTCAACGCAACCGCGAACAGGTGCTCCGCCTTCGCGCCGGGCGCAGGGCTGGCAATGCGGAACACGCCAAAGCCGGTTTCGGGTGTTCCCTGAACGCCGTAGATCGCCCGCCCGTCCGTCGCCAGCGGACCGGTATCCTTGACCTGGATGCGGCCAAGCTCCGCGCCGTTTTCCGGATTGAGGATGAGGATCATGCTCTCGTTATGAAGCGAGACGTAGAGCCGACTGCCGAGCCAGAGTGCGCCGCGCAGATTGCCGACGGAAAACTTCCGCCGGTAGCCCGGAATCTCGTCCAGCGGTTTTTTGTAGGAGCGGACAACGCGCTCGCCGTTCTTCCCGTTGAACGGCTTCGGCCTGCCCTCGTGGTCCCACGCGAGGAGCACCAGGTTGCCGTGCATGTATTGCCTGCCGTCGTCTTCCTTCCAGACCGTATTGTAGTGGGCGAATCCCTCGCTGAGCGCGAACATGCGGCCGGGGCCGAGAGCGACCTGCAAGTCCCCCAATCCGACGAACCACGACATTTTCGCGTGAGCCTTCTTGGCTCCATCAAGATCGGTCAGAACAAGGTTGTAGCCAACCTCGGCTTGCGGAGAACCGAGAAGAATCTTGCCGCCGTGCGCGGCGACACTCGCCGGGTTGCTGTGCTCGCCCATCCACGCGCTCGTCGCGTTGTTTTCCCAAGGCGTGTCGCCCGGGATGTAAAACCACATGAGCAACTCGGGGACGATGCCGGGATGGGAAACCGCCCGCCAGCGATACGGCCCCGGCGCGACAACCGCGCCCGCCTCGTCAAGCCCATCCCAGACGATTTCATGCCGGCCTTTTTCGAATGATTTTCCCGATACAAGATTGCGCACGCGCCGCCCCCCGGCGTTCTCAATGACGACGGACGCCTTCCCGTCGAGCGGCTGTTCGAGAGGAATCACGATCCGTTGCCCGAGCAGGGCCAGCCGCCTCTCGTGCTCCGCCATGCTGAACACGCCCCACGTCTCCGGCGACACCGCGATGTCATCGAAAACCGGTGACGGACGCGGCATGAAAAAATTCTGGCTGGCGACCGTCTGTCCGCCGGCGTTGCGCCACTCCACCATCAACGCCCGGCGAAAATCCGCGCCCCCCTTAGGCGCGGGCAGTGTGAACGCGTAAAACCAGCCGCCGTCCCGGTGCCGCACGTCCGCCGCCTTGTCCTCGAGAATGACTGTTCGCGCCGCCGCCACGCCCAGCTTGACCGACGGACGCGGCCAGCCGGGCTGCATTTCCCCGACGCGGACGCGAAACGTCATCGTCCTCGCGTCGCCGCTGTCATTGACAGACAATGACAATGCGAGTGCCACTTCAGGGACAGAGCCGTCCGACAATACTTCCCATGGCGCGTCATCGCCGAGCGCAAGCGGAGCCCACAGCGCGAGCACGGCGGCGGCAAGGCCCGGGAGAAAAACGTGAAACGCCGAACGCGATTTACGCAGGAACAGGGGGGGGGGGAGGGGGAGGTTCATGTGGAATGGATTCAAGGGATGACGCGGATTTTTCCGAAGCGCGAGGGAACGATGTCCGATTCGGTGGGCACGTCGTTGACCATGCCGGTTTGTTTGTCGTGCCAGTAGAGCCGGGCCACGCGGTCCGTGCCAGCGGCATCGGAGAAAATCACGCCGGCGACGCCCGCGATGGCTTCGGGCAGGTTCCGGCCATCGAGTCCGAGATCGGCCAGCGGCACGCGCAGGAGCACGGTGTAACCGGATGCTGTAGTCTTGACGTCGATACGCGCATGGGAAAGAACCCGGACAATATCAAAGGCGCGGGCGGCGCGGGGATTGTTGCCGACGGCGTAAACCTGGGCATTCTCCTTCATCGCGGCCTTTTTCTGCCAAAAAACTGCCTGCGGCTTCCCCCCCAGCGGAGCCGCCAGCAATCGGATGGCGCCCAGGCCTGGCGAATCCAGCTTGAGGTCAACGGCATCGCCTCCGGCAAAGGCGTGGGTGAAACGGTCGGCGCCGTTTTTCCACGGCGACGGGTCGGAAACTTCCCAGACAGCTGCAAGTTCGCGACGGTCGGTCAGCAAGGACACCTTGAACCAGCACGACGGGTTGTTCGCTTCCTCAACCAGCGTGACGGCACATCCCGGCGCCAGCGCGGTTTCGCGCCTCAACGCAGGCTCGGGAGCGCTTTCGGGGAGGCGCTCAACCGTGGTAATAACCAGCGGAGCCTCCCCTCCCCTCCCTCCCCCCTGTTGCGCGGCGGCGAGTTCGGTCCCGCGGCGGATGTCCCCGGCGGATACATCAAGCGCCACCGTCCGGCGGCGCAGGGTGTCGAGGTTCAGCACTTCGAAAATCGAGTAAACGACCTTGCCCGTCTGCAACAGCACCTTGCCTTTCATCGGGCCATCGGTCACGCGCCAGAAATGGCCCCCGAAGCTTTCTCCGCCGATGATGGTTTCATCCATCGTGAAAATTCCGCGCAGGTCCTGAAAAAGCGACGAGATGAAGAGTCCGTCGATGGACATGAGAAACCATTGCCCGCGGTCGCCTTGCAGCATGGTGGCGCTGCCGATCCCGGGGAGCCCTTCGACAACTCCATTGGTGCGGAAAGGCGCGATAAGAACCCCGCGTCGTGCGCCGGGCGCATCATGACGCCCGTAAGGATTGGGCCACGCGCCCCGGCGTCCCTCCGTCGTGTGAAACCGGATGCCGTCGGTGATGTTCCCGGCGCTGTCCATGACCGGCGTTCCGGTCGCGCCCTGCGCGTCGCGTGCAACAATCGGATTCGGGACGGGCGCAGGATGCGAGAAATCGTAGAGAGGCACGCCATGTTCATTGCATCCTTTTAACGGATACAGGCGCATGTCCGGGGTGAGGATGCTCATGTCCGGCCTCACCCAGCCGCTTGACCAGTAAAGCGGCGTATAGGAATCCAGATCGGTCAGTTCGTCGGTATCGATTTTCCCGTTGCCGTTGCGGTCGGTCCAGGCCCGGGGTTTGGCGGCGTCCGGAAGCTGTGCGATGACTTGCGGGTAGGAGTTTGCACGCTGGAGACGGCGTTTGGCCATTTTGCCAAAAACACCCGCTGCGGGGATGAATTCTCCGTTGGAGTCGCGGCGATAAATGAGGAGGCAGCCTTGTGCGTTGCTCCCGGTGCCGATGGCGAATTCCGCCGTGCCGCCGCCGGGGATGGCGACGCGGTGGATTTGCCCCTGGGTTTTGGCCAGTTGCGGGTGGAAGAAAAGCGGAACCTCGGCGGATTTGCGGGTGTGAGGCGCGATGGCCGGGTCAATTCTGAATTCCAGTCCCATGGCAATGAAACGCGTGGCGTCGTGGGGAAAGACGAAGCCGTGCGTGGCGCCGTAAGGAGTGGCTCCGAAAAATTCGTCGGCAAACGAGCCGTCCGGGTTCCAGACCGAAGTGCGATGGATGTTCCAGGTCGCTTCCGCGATCCAGGCGCGCCCCTGGTTGTCGAAGTCAACGCTGGCGGGAGCCATGATGTCGTCGCGGTCAAAACGTCCGCCGGCGCGCGCCTCGCCCGGTTTTGGTTTTCCGATCACAACCGGAAGGGGGGGAGGGGGGGGGGAGGCTAGCTGGTAAATAAAAACCTGGTTGCGCGCGGCATCACAGATCGCAAACCGGCTCGCATCGCCGGATACGCCGAAACGGCGCGGTTCTTCCATCGCGGACAGATCGAGCAGGCGTTTCTCACGTTGTAATTCCCCCGTCAGCGACCAGAGGCTTTTGAGGCCGTTGTCATTAAAAATTCCATAAATCTTTCCGTTGCGCGAACGGAGGGAGATCAGTCCGCCGGCCGGGCGTTCTTCGCTGATCGCAGCGGTTTCCATGTCCATCCTGCAAACCATGGCGTCCGGCGTCAGGAGCCAGAGCGCGTTTTTCCCGGCGGCGATGCTGGCGCGTCCGGCGAAGGAAATCGCCTCCGCGCCTTTGATCACCGACGACGCGGACGCGCCGGCCTTCGCGGCGGTCGCGGGTGTTTTCAGCGCGAGTTCGCGGGAAACCAACGCACCGCCCTTCCCGCCGTCAAAGGGCACGAGTCGTCCGCTGGCGAGATCGATGCGCGACACCTTGAAAGTCGAAACCCACATGTCGTATTCAAACGTGTAAATAAAATCATCGGTCACGGCCATGTCGGCGGCAGAGTTGCGCGAACTCCATTCGAGGCCGCGCCCGTTCCGGTAACAATCGAGACCGACACCCGCCTCCGGCAGCGAAAAGGCCACGATCACCCGCTCGCCCTGACTCGCGATGGCGGCGGGAGCGCCATGGTCTGATCCCCAGTTGACGTTCTTGTCGCTGGTCACCCAAGGCGGCGTTCCGGCGTTGTAAAGCGTCGAGAACAGCTTGACCCCGATCGGCTCGTGATCGAGCACGATGGCCGTGTAACGTCCGGCGGGAACGGGTTTGCCGCTGTCATCGAGTCCGTCCCAGTAATCGGTCACGGTGTCACCTTCCCGTGGATACTGGCCGAACAGGTTGCGGACACGGCGGCCCGAGGCGTCCTCGATGGCGATTGTCACCTCGCGCCGGGCGGTTCCTGTGACGGCGGGCAGGGAATAACGGATCGGGATGCTCCCCTTGGTGGTGAAGTCCACCAGGGCGGCGAGTTTTTCACGCTGGAGTTGTCGTTGGTTTTCCGTGACGTCCAGCCCGCCTTTTTCCGCGATGACGGCACGGCCCCAGCCGTCCCGCGCGCGGAACATGAAAATGCGGTTGGTGGAAGCGTCCTTTACGCCGTCCGCGAGGCGGTGCGCATAACCGGTTTCCGGTTCCTTGCCGGCAGGGGTTGCCGGCGCCCACAGGGTTTCCCAGCCGAAGACGAAGGCGTCGCCGGGTTTGGGCGCCGCGCCTCCGAGCCGCAACCATGTCCACGGCAGGAAGACCTCCATGTTGTAACCCCGTCCGTCGTCCCACGGACGCATGGCGATGCGCCCGCCCGCCGCATCGGGCGTCTCACCGAAACGCGCTTGCAAATCCGGTCGGGCCGGACCGGTGCGATCATAGGGCGGCTTGTTCTTCATGCCCCCATGCCGCACGATGAGCCATGGCTTTTTGTCAGGGCTGGAATAGTAGAGGTTCATGTGCATCTGGTGCTCGTCACCGGTCCGGTCATCGAAGATGACCCGCAGTTGCACCGCATCGCCCTGCCAGCTCCGGGCGAAATCGATGCCGGAGGCGGCGTTTTTCATCGGATCGTCGTCCCGGATGCGGGCGAGATAATAGAGCCCTTTCTGGTCCCACATGAGATGAGTCCAGACTGAATACGTGTCCACGATGTCGGGAGAGTTATAACTCCAGACTCCGGCGCTCAGATCCCAGTCATTGTCATTTCCATCAATGACGACCGGAGCGCCCTCCGGCGCCGGCACGGCGATCACCTCGCTGTTGAGCGACATGGGCGACGCCTTTGTCACTGCCGTTTGAGCGGGGAGGATGCTCCCCGAAAAAGCGGCGGCCCATGCCACCAGCCGGATCGGGCGGCACAAGCGGAACGCGAAAGATTTTATGATGATAAGGTATCTCATTTGCTCAGGGGGGGGGGGGAGGATCAAAATTTGAGTGAACGAAAAATGAGGGGGGACGTGTAGGTCTGCCTGTGTTACGTGCCAAGTTTTTGTTAACTGTAACCAAATTGTTACATGTTGATGTTACGCGAACGCTTGCGAAGGCGCGGCTCGACACGGAGACATAAGACCAAACACCGGGAAAAGTAGGGCTGAAACTTGTCGTTTTTATTTCTATCCCCCCCCCCTTGTGAGCGTCCGCGAAATCGTATTGGATGCGTCAGACGGATTCATGCGAACCGGAGCACAGACATAAACGATGGGTGGTTTGGGAAGGTGGCGGTTTGGGGAAGGTGATGCTTGTCTTTGCGACGTTTATGAAACAGGTTGCCTGCATGAACACATTGGCCATTCAGGTTCCGGAACCGGTGTTGCTTCAATCCGGGCAATCGCGGGATGAACTCGCCAGAGAAGCGCAGATGGAATTGGCGTTTCATTATTTCCGGTCCGGGAAACTGACTTCCGGACAGGCTGCGGAAATGGCGGGAATGGGCCGCGTGGACTTCATCCTCGCGGCAGGAACACGGAACATTCCGGTGGCCGATCTCGATGACGAAGACTGGAAACGGGAGCTGGCGGCCCTGTCCTCCCTCTGAGCAACCCTCCGGAAAAATCAGACGCCACGACGTCTTATGATCATATCGAACCCGGTCCCCTGATTGCCTTGGGATGCCTGGGCAAGGAAACGCTTTTACGGGATTTGTTCGGGGATGTCCGTGTGGCGACCGTGGTGGCGAAGGAGATGATCTCCGCAACCGGCAGGCCCGCGTCCGATTTGTTTGTAAGGAACCCATGGATACGAATCGAGAAAAATCCGCCCATGCCGGACGCATGGCTGCCGATGATCCTCGATCCGGGCGAGGCAAGCACCATCGCGCTCGCATTGCGGCAAAAACCGGATGCATTGTTGATCGATGAGCGGAAGGGCCGTCGTATCGAGGAGACGGTTTACCGGTTGCCGGTGATCGGAACGGGCGGGGTATTGCTTCGCGCAAAAACACGGGGATTGATTCCGTCCGTGAAGCCTTTGCTCGAAGCCATGCGACGGCAGGGATATTACCTATCCGCCTCGCTGGCCGACCGGATATTACGGTCTGCCGGAGAATGACGCGCGCACCCGCCGCCACACGGCGAAGGCCAGCAACGCCAGCCCGGCCAGCGCCGCACAGGTTACGGGTTTGGGGACGGAGTCGAAGTCGAAAGACCGGCTAATTGTTCCATAATTGTTCGGCTTGTTCTCCCGCGGGATGCCTCGCAAAAGGCGTCATGCATGCATTATGCTTCCAACTACAACACACCCTGAAAACCATGAAAACAGCCACGAAATTGTTTTGCCTGCTGGCTCCTCTCTCTCTCGCTCTCACGTCCGGCCTCCGCGCCGATGACGGCACCTGGACAGGTCTCGGAGCAAATAACAACTGGGCTACCCAACTCAACTGGGGTGACGGTTCTGTGGCGGTTCCCGGAAGCAATCAGACGGCCACCTTTGACGGCGCCGGGAATGGGCAAACCACGATCAATCTTTCAGCCAACCTCACATTGAAGGCCATGACCTTCACCTCCGCAAGCGCCGCTGCTTACACCATCGGAACAGCACCGGATACTGGCGGCACACTCACCTGGAATGCGAACGGACAAAAACTCCTGATAGACGCGACCGTGCTGACCAACCAGACCATCAACAGCAAGCAAACCACAACAGGGTATCTGAACTACCAGAATGACAGCACCGCCGCCTCCCTCATCATCAACGGCTCGGTTAATTTTGGTAACACAGGCGCCTCCCGGACGGTAAACGTTACCGGTGTCGGCGATGTAACCATAAACGGTATCATTGGCGATCCGACCGGAGCCTCCGCCGACATCCATACAGTTGGTATTCAGCATACCAGTACCGGCACGGTGATATTGGCAAACGCCAACACTTTTTCGGGAACGGTTCAGGTCACGGGTGGCGGCATCCTCGCCGTCAACTCCCTCGGCAACGGTGGTGTGGCGTCCAGTGTCGGCACATCCTCCAGCGATGCCACCAGCATCCGGCTCGTTGACTCCACTCTGCGTTACATCGGTGCAGGGGAAACCTCCGCCCGCGGTTTCGGCATCGGCACGAGCGGACAGAGCGCCGTTGTGCTCCAGACAGCGACCATTGATGCGTCCGGCACGGGTGCCTTGACGCTCAATGGACAAATTGCTTTCAACACAAATAACCGTTCCAGAGCGTTGATTTTGGACGGAACCAATACCGGACGCAATTCGCTTGGCGGCGACCTCGCCACCAACGGTTCAGGAAATGTCACGCTCACGAAGCAAGGCGCGGGCACCTGGATTCTCGCCGGGGCCAACAGCTACAAAGGAGCAACAACCGTATCCGCCGGAACACTCCTCATCAACGGCAACCAGTCCGCCGCGACAGGCGCGATCAACGTCGCCAGCGGCGCCACGCTCGGCGGAACCGGCACGGCGGGCGGCGTCATCACACTTGACGCCGGGGCGGCCTTCGCCGCCGGCGACATCAGCGAGGACACCGGCGCCACCCTCGCCGGAACGTTTACAGGAACCTCGCTCACGTGGAACTCCAACGGAACCACCGGCGGACTGAAATTCGATCTCGGTGCCAATGACGCGGCCTCCGACAAGCTTGTCCTCTCCGGTGCGTTCACCAAGGGCGCGGGCGATTCGTTCCTGATCAACCTCAGTGGCGCAAACGCGAGTGTCGGCACAACCTACACACTGGCCACTTTTGCCTCCACTGACTTTACCCTCGGCGACTTCAGTGCGGTCGGGACCGGCCTTGCCGGAACACTCGCCCTCACCAGCACCGTCCTGACTTTCACTGTCACCTCGATCGACACTCCCGGCATCCCCGAACCGTCTACCTGGACCATCCTCGCCAGCATTGCGGTTCTCGGTGTCGCGGCCCATTTCCGCCGCCGTTGAACAAAACCGAAGGCTGAAGCCAGATGCTTACGCTCCGGCACGAGGTTGATCTTTGCGTGGTGGGCGGCGGGCTTGCCGGCCTCTGCGCGGCCATCGCTGCCGCGCGTCATGGAGCGAACGTCGTGCTGATGCACGATCGCCCGGTCCTCGGGGGGAACGCCTCCGGTGAAATTCGCGTCCCTGTCATGGGGGCCTTCGGCTCGTGGCACCGCAGCGTCCGCGAGACCGGCATCATCGAGGAAATCATGCTGGAGGCTCTCCACGGCAATCCCACCGGCAACTGGCAGATGTGGGACCTCGCCCTGCACACGCTCGCGCTCCGCGAAAAAAAACTGACCCTGCTGCTCAACTGTTCCTGCAACACGGTGACGGCTGACGCCGCGACGCCATCTCGCAACGGGCGCATCCACTCCCTGCGCGGCTGGCAAACCACCACGCAAACCTGGCACGAGGTCTCCGCGAAGCTCTTTGCCGATTGTTCGGGCGATTCCATTCTTTCGTCGTTTTGCGGCGCGGCGATGATGGAGGGCCGGGAGGCCCGCTCCGATTTCAACGAATCGCTGGCTCTGGAAACCGCCAGCCCCACGAAGCTGGGCCTGAGCCTGATGTTCAACTGGCGCGAGACCGCCGCCGGCTCCCCGCCGCCGCGCTTTGTCCCACCGTCCTGGATACACTTTTACCCGTCCGAAGAGAGCGCTCCTTTTCATTCGGACAAAATCAGCCTTTCTCCCGTTCACGGGATGAATGCCTTCTACGTCGAGCTCGGCGGGCGAGGCGACACGATTCACGACACCGAGCGCCTGCGCGACGAACTCCTGAAAATGGGGCTCGGCCTGATAGACCACTACAAGAACCGCGGGGACCACGGCGCGGGACAGCTAGCCCTCGACTGGTTCGGGTTTCTGCCCGGAAAACGCGAAAGTCTCCGCTATGCGGGAGATCATGTTCTCACCCAGAACGACATCCAGAACGGCACGGATTTCACGGACATCGTTGCCTATGGTGGCTGGCCGCTCGACGACCACGATTCGGACGGCTCCCTGCGCAAGGGCAAACCGACGCACACCTGGCACCCGGTAAAATGCCCCTATGGCATCCCTCTCCGCTGCCTGTATTCAAAAAACGTTGACAACCTTTTCATGGCGGGGCGCAACATCAGCGCGACGCATCTGGCGTTTTGCTCCACCCGCGTCATGGCCACCTGCGCCGTCATGGGGCAGGCGGTCGGCGGCGCCGCCGCGCTCGCCACCGCCCGCGGCTGCCTTCCCCGCGAGGTCGGCGAGAACCACATCACCGCCCTGCAACGCCTCCTGCAGGAAGACGATTGCTGGCTGCCGGGACGCCTCCGCGAAATCCCCGCCCTCACCCGCACCGCCGCGCTCGCCGCCTCGACGGGCGACCCCGCGCCGCTGCGCGACGGGCACGACCGCCCTGACGAGGATGCGCAGGATAACCACGCCTGGCGCGCCGCCCCCGGTCAGTGGGCCGAATACCGCTTCCCTCGGCCGCGAAAAATCTCCTCCGCGCGCCTCGTCCTCGACAGCGACCTGAAACGCAAATGGAGCAACATGCCCAACTGGTATCCGCGCGACGGCTGGGACCTGCGCCCGCCCGCGGGCCTTGTCCGCGATTTTTCAATACTGACCGAGGATGACGCGGGCAACTGGCGGATGCTTGCGGAGGTTCGCGACAATTACCAGCGTCTGGTGCGCGTGCCGCTCGACACGCAAACAACCGCGCTCCGCCTCGTGGTCGGCGCGGCGTGGGGCGAAACAGGAACCTGCAATATCTTCTCCTGGGACGTTCGGTGTCCGGCGGGGGGGGGGGGGGGGGGGGGGGGGGGGTGGGGGGGCGGGG
>JAISAX010000129.1 GCA_031266495.1 Opitutaceae bacterium | reverse complement strand
CCCCGCCCCCCCCCCCCCCCCCCCCCGGAGAGAAGGCAGCGAAAACGGAAGCGCCTCCTGGTTCGGAGTTTCGGAGGTTGAATTCCGGACCTCGGATTCTGGATTTCAGATCCCGGTTTTCAAAATCCGGTATCCGCGGACATGAATCCGCGGATACGGATTTGTGACACGGAACGGTGTCATGAAAAGGCACTACCAGCAAACGAAGCCGCCATCGACGACGAGATTGCTGCCGGTGCAGAAGGAGGAGGCTGCGCTGGAAAAAAAGACGGCGGGGCCGACAAGTTCATCGACGGATGCCATGCGGCCGAGAGGCGTTTCGGCCTCGAACCGGCGCACCAGCTCCGCAACTTCGGGCCGCCGGGTAATGGCCGTGGCGGTATATCCGGGGCTGATCGCGTTGACGCGGACGCCGCGCGAGGCCCATTCCATGGCGAGACTTTTGGTGAGGTGAATGACGCCGGCCTTGGCAGTGGTGTAATGCGCCTGAAAGATGTCGCGATTGACGATGATGCCGGACATGGAGGCGATGTTGACGATGCTGCCGCTCTTGCGCGGAAGCATGACACGGGCCTCGGCCTGGCAGGAAAGGAAGATGCCGGTGAGGTTGATGTCGATCATGCGTTGCCATTTTTCCAGCGGCATGTCCTCTGCGGGCGCATCGCTGGCGATGCCGGCGCAGTTGACGGCGATGGCCAGCGGGCCGAGGTCGGATTCGATCTTCCCGATGGCGGCGGCGAGGTCGGATTTTTGGGTGATATCGCCGGTGAGCGCGAGGGCGCGGCGGCCCAGCGCTTCGATGCGCGCCATGGTGTCGGCGATGCCGGCGCAGGCGGGGAGGTCGAGGCAGGCGACGGAGGCGCCGGCTTCGGCAAGGCCCACGGCGATGCGTTGTCCGATGCCGTTGCCGGCTCCGGTGACGAGAGCGATTTTATTCTGAAGGTTGAACAGGTTCATAACGAGTTGCAGACGGAGACAGGTTTTCCGGACAGTGCCGTGGTCATGGCCGCGGCCCGGGATGACGGAGAAATGGGAAAGTGTTTTCGATAAAGGAGGAGGAGAAGAAGAGGGGGGGGGGGGAGCGGGATGGTGGCTCGTGGTGATCCGGGGCGAGTGACCGGTCGAAGGTCAAAAGCCGGAATGCCGAAAGTCATCACCGGCCCGCCGGAGCGGGCCATCCTTGGGAAGCGCTCCGCACAGGGGAGCAGCCGGTGACTTTCGACATGCGGCTTTCGGCTTTCGACCGGACACCAGGCCGCCGTCGCCGGTATCGGACCGGGGCGGGGGTCGATCAGAAGAGCGCCTCGGGATTGTAGTGTTTGTCGACGTTGTCTTTGGTTACGAGAATGGAGGGCGTGTAGAGCACGTCGGGGATATCCGTGTCGCCGGCGGCAAGTTTCTTGCAGACATCCACGGCCATTTTGATGAAGACCTCGGGGTTGTTGATCGCGGTGGCCTGAATGTCGCCGGACTTGACGGCAAGGATTCCCTTGCTGTAGCCGTCATGCGAATACACGCGGACGTTCTTGAGTTTGCCGGCGGCGCGGAGCGCGCGGATGGCGCCGAGAGTCATGTCGTCCATCTCGGTGAAGAGGCAGTTGACCTTGGAGCCGTGGGAGACGAGCGCGTCTTCCATGGCCTTGAGGCCGCCCTGCTGGTCCCAGTTGCCCCACATCTGGGTGAGGACATGGATGCGGGTCTGGTTGGTGTTGCGGAGCTGGGCTTCGATGGCGCCGACCATGAAGCCGGTGCGGCGGGCCTCGCCGACGAGGTTGCCCTGGTTGCCGGAAATGATGACGACGTTGATCTCCTTGTTGCCGAACTGGCTGACGGCGTATTCGCCGGCAAGGTTGCCGTTCTTGAAATTGGGGCCGAGGATCCGGGTGAGCACCGGAGCGTCGTTGGCGATGTCGCTGTCAATGGTGATGACGGGAACGCCTTGCCGCTGCGCGATCCTGGCGATGCGGGCGCCGCCGACGGGGTCTTGCGGGTTGAGGACCAGGTACTTGATGCCCTGGGAGAGCATGTCCTCGACGTCGGCGACCTGTTTGTTGAGGTCGGCCTTGGCGTCGGTGGTGACGGTGTCGAAGCCGGCGGCCCTGGCGTTGGTTTTGAAGTATTCGGTGAGGGCGTTGAAGTAGGCTCCGTTGAGGGTGCGGTTGGCGAAGCCGACTTTATCGGCGGCGCGGGCGGAGGGGGAGGCTGCGGCAAGAAGCGTGAGGGCGATAGCGGTGACGCAGGCCGCCGCGAGCGCGGAGAGGCGGGCGGCAACGGAGCGGGAGAACGCGGGAGCGTGGGTGGATGCGTGATACATGACGGGATGGGCTAACGGATTTTTGTTGGATTGGATTTTTGTTGGGTTGGCCGGTTCCGGGTCGGAGGAGCAGGGGCTGCGACGGGCCGGAACCGGAGAGTTGAAAACTACGACGAGCAAATGACCGTATGTTGAACAAAAGGTCAAACACTATTTTTTCGGAAAATTTCCGGAGGGCGTATTTTCAAAAACCGGACAGGCAATGCCGTCGTGGCACGGGCATCTTGCCCGTGTTCCGGCGTGGCACGGGCTTCCAGCCCGTGGACGGCGCGAAGCCGCCGGATCGGAGTGGCGCGGGCGTCTCGCCCGCTCCGGGAGTGAGGCAGGGAGGCGGCGCTTCGTGTCGTCCACGGGCAAGATG
>JAISAX010000116.1 GCA_031266495.1 Opitutaceae bacterium | reverse complement strand
GAAATGCGCGTGGCCCTTCAACCTGCTGCCGATTTATCCGAAATGGGAAATCGGCAAACTCGGCATGGTGGACGGGAAATGGACGGAGCTGGCGCCGCCGGAGTGGTATCAGTTGCTCGTTCCGTGGGCGGCGCTCATTGTGGTGTTTCTCGTGCTCTGGAAATGGCGCAAAACCAGGACGCGCCCCCTGCTCCTCGGCCTCGGCTTCTTCTTCATCAACCTGGTGCCGGTGATGGGCTTCATGACGATGTCCTACATGCGCATCACCTGGGCGGCGGACCATTTTTTATATATCTCGGTCATCGGCATCATCGGGCTGGCCGTGGCGGGCGCGGCCTGGGTCCATGACCGGGCCGCGCCGGAATGGAAACCGTGGCTGCTGGCCGCCGTGACGCTGGCCACCATCCGCGTGTGCCTCGCCGCGCACCTCTACTGCGGCATCTTTGCCGGCGAGGCCCCCATGTGGCAGCACACCATGCGCGGCAACAACGACGCCTGGCAGGCGCACAGCCGCTACGGGAAAGTCATGCTCGACACCGGCAAGTTCGACGCCGCCTTTTATCACATCAGCCAGTCCAACCGCCTCCGCCCCGACCTCGCCGAGACCAACAACAACATGGGCGTGCTCCTGCTCCAGAAAAAACGCGTGGCCGAGGCCATCAACTATTTCCGCATCGCCGCCGAGACGATGCCCATGCCGGCCTTTATGATCAACTACGCCAACGCCCTCGCCAACAACAGCCGCGGCTCCGAGGCCGTGCCGGTGTATGAAAAGGTCCTCAAGGACAACCCGAACAACCCCGTCGTGCAATGCAACTACGGCGTGGCGCTCGCGCAGGTCGGCCGCCGCGACGACGCCATCCGCGCCTTCGAGCTGGCCCTCAAGCTCAACCCCAACATACCCGACGCGCAACGCAACCTCGACGCCCTGCGCAGCAGCGCCACCGCCGCCGCGCAGACCACCGGCACCATCGCCCCCGTGCTCGGCTCGCCCACCGCGCTGCCGGCCACGCCGGGCGTGGACATGAGCCGGATCCCGGAAATCTTCCGCCCGCAGACCACCTCGACACTCAACGCCAAATAATTTCCCTCCGTGAATCCATCCCGAATCCATACTTCATATAAAAACTTCCTGGGCATGGTGTTTGTCCGCCGCCATCTGCCATGGTGCTTCGCGCTCGGCCTGCTGTCCGTCTGCATGTTTGGCAAGTATCTGGTCTCCGACACGCAAGTGCTCTCCAGCGCCGGCACGGATTCCCTCGCCTTCTATGTTTACATCTACCAGCTCGCCTTTGACGGATTCGCCAACGGCGACCTCGTGCTGTGGAACCCCTACAACTACGGCGGCCAGCCCTTCCTCGGGCAGATGCAGTCGGCGCTGCTTTATCCGCCGAACTGGCTTGTCGCGTGGATGCCCATCGCCACGGCGATGAATTGCCTGGTTTTCGGCCACCAATGGCTCCTCGGCCTCGGCGTCTATGGCTGGAGCGTCTCGCGCGGACGCCGCCCCGCCGCCGCGTTCCTCGCCGCCGCGCTCATGATGTTCGGCGCGCCGTTCATGCTTCACACCTTTGCCGGCCACATGTCCAACATCGCCAGCATGGCCTGGGTGCCCTTCATCCTCTGGGGCATTGATCGCTGGCTCGAAAAACGAAACTACCGCTGGCTCCTCCTCTCCGCCGCTTCCGCCGCCCTGCAAATCTACTCCGGCCACTCGCAATACTTTTATTACACCGCCATCGTCGCCGGCCTCTACTCGCTCGTCTTCCTGCGCGGCGTGAAAGGCAAGCCCCGCGCGCTCCTCGGCCTCGTTTTGATATACCCGGTCGCGCTGCTCCTCGCCGCCGCGCAATTCCTGCCCGGCATCAGCGCCGCGTCCGAGTCCATCCGCGCCGGCGGCGCGAATTACGAGTTCGCGTCCATGTTTGCGTTTCCCCCGGAAAACATCCTCACGCTCGTCGCCCCGTGGTTTTTTGGCGACATGACCTCCACGCCTTACTGGGGCCGTTGCTACCTCTGGGAAATGAGCCTGTTCTTCGGCGCCGGCGGCCTCGTCCTCGCGCTCAACGGCCTCGCAGGCTCGCGCCACCGCTGGCGCCATGTCGTCCTCTGTGCCATCATCGCGCTGCTCGCGCTCGGCGCGCGCACCCCCCTCTATGATGTGCTTTACCACGTGCTGCCCGGCTTCGGCATGTTCCGCGGCACATCGAAATTTGTCTTCTTCCTCGTGCTGTTCCTCGCGCTCCTCGCCGGGCGCGGACTCGACCGCCTCCTTGCCGGCGAGAAACCCCCGCGCTGGCTCGGCGCCGCCGCCGTCGCCCTCGGCGTCCTCGCGTTTTTCGCCGCCCTCGCAATGTCACCATCCACGTGGGACGCCCTCGCCCGCAACCTCGCCGCCCTCGGCCAGAAAACCGGTGAATACTATCTCAACCCGGAATTTTTGAAAACCGCCGGCACCGGTGCCAGGCTCGCCGGCACCGGCGGCCTCTCGCTCGCCCTCGGCGGCGTTTGGCTCATCGCTGCGGGCGCGCTCCTCCTCATCCTCGCCCGCCGCGCCGCCGCCAGCGCCATCCTCCCGTGGCTGGTCGGCGTGCTCGCGCTCGCCGAGGTGCTGGTCGTCGCCGCGCAATCCGTCGCCTCCTTCCCCTTGTCGGCCTCGCGTTACCCGGAGTTCAAGGACTTTCTCGCCAAGAGCCCCGGCGACTACCGCACGTTGAACCTGATCAACCCGGAGTCCGCCATCGGGCTGAAATCCGAGGGCGTGTGGGGCTACGATCCATTTGTCCTGAAACGCTACGCCGAGTTTGTCGCGTTCACGCAAAATATGTCGCCCGACCGCGCCAGCCAGAACGTGCAGTTCACGCAAAACACCCCGTTGCTCGCGCTGCTCCGCGCGCGGCTCGCCTTCGTGCCCGGCGAAAACGGCACGGTGCGCGTGCAGCCGTTGCAAGACCCGCTCCCCCGTTTCTACGTGGTCGCCAGCCACCGCGTCCTGAAAGGCCGCGACGAGATCTTCGCCGAAATGTCGAAACCCGGCTTCAACCCCAAAAACGAAGTCCTCCTCGAGCAGACCCCCATCCTCGCCCCCGATCCCGGCGCCGGCCAATACAGCATCCGGCTCATCAACATGTCCACCGACCACTGGACGCTTGAGGTGAGCACGCAGTTTTCGGCGTTTCTGGTGATGACCGACGCCTATTCGAAAGACTGGCGCGTGCGCTCGCTGCCGGACCCGCTGAACCCGACGCTCTCCAGCAGCGTGCAGGTTTCCTACGAAATGCTTCCCGCGTATCACGCGCTGCGCGCCATCCCGCTCGCGCCCGGCCTGCACCGCATCCGCATCGAATACGTCCCCGGTGGTTTTGCCCTCGGCGCGAAACTCACGTGCGGCACACTCCTCCTCCTCGGCCTGTTCCTCTGGGTGCCCTGCTTCCGCCGCGCTGCCAAAAGGTTCGCCGGCTTCGGCGGGGGGGGGGGGGGGGGGGGGGGGGGGGGGGGGGGGGGGGGGGGGGGGGGGGGGGGGGGGGGGCGGGGGGCGGGG
>JAISAX010000113.1 GCA_031266495.1 Opitutaceae bacterium | reverse complement strand
CGCGCGATGTGCATCATCGTCGCGTTGCGCGACAGGCAGTGGATGTACAGCGTCGTGACCTGCGTGTTGCGGCTGCGGATCGCCGCGCGCTCGAACAGCTTCGAGCCGATACCGAGGCCGCGCGCGAGCCCCTGCACAAACGTCGTCTTGCCCGTGCCGAGGTTGCCGTGGAGCGCCAGCACGGTGTCGGCAGGCAACACCGCCGCCAGCTCCGCGGCCAACGCCTGCGACTCCGCGGCCGATGCCGTCGTCACCCCGCCGCGCAATTTTTCAACAATGGTCATCTCCGCAGGTATCCTCATTCCGACCGGCTGTCCGTCCGGCAGCAAAGATGTTCGAACCCGTGAAACGCCCGCAAATCGAGCGCGCCCGGCGGCAGCCGTCCTCCGGCGGACGCGAACCGCCCGATGCAAGTCAACCGCAACCGCGGGAAATTCCGGCGCCACGCCACCTCGAACCCCACCCGGTCCGCCCGCGCCGCGACGGCCAGCACCAACTCGTAGTCCTCGCCATCGCACAACGCCGCCCGCGTATCACAACCCCGGTGACGCGGCAACGCCGCCTCCACCAGCGCGGGCGCGCAGCCAGCGGGCGTCAGAGCGAACAAGTCCTTCGCCAGCCCGTCGCTGACATCCATCATTGCCCGGACCTCGCGCCGCCCGGCGAGCCAGGCGCCCTCGGCCAGCCGCGGCGTGAAAGAAAAATGCCGCCCGCTCGCGAGGCTGCCCCCGAGCCTGCCGGTCACATAAATAAAATCCCCCGGACGCGCTCCGGCGCGACGCAACACGCGACTCCCCCGAGCGGACGGCGCATCGCCGACCAACGTCAACGTCGCCGCCAGACCGCCCGGCAACGCCGCCACATCCCCCCCCACGAGCGCCACGCCGTACCGACGCGCGACGCGACCCATCCCCCGATAAAACCCCTCCACCCAGTCCATCCTGACGCGCCCGTCGAGCATCAACGCCACCACCGCCGAGTGCGGCCGCCCGCCCATCGCCGCGATGTCGCTCAGATTGCGCCGCAGCAGCTTGGCGCCGGCATTTTGCGGACTCACGCCATCATCGAAATGTTGCCCGTAGATCACCGGATCGACCGTCACGAGCTGACGCCTCCCGCTCCGCGCCCCGCCGCCATGCCGCCGGCCCCCCTCCCGGCGAGCCGGCAACACCGCGCAATCGTCGCCCATGCCGTGCGGCGGACGCGGCGCCGTGCCGCCCAGCCAGCCCCGGATGGCCTCGATCAACCCGCGCTCTCCCGGCGAGGCGACGGATTCGGAAAACGTATCGGTAAACGGATACACGACAAAAAGACGAAAACGTGAGTGAAAACGGAGAGATAGAAAGAGAGAGAAAGAAAGAGAGAGAGAGAGAGAGAGGAAAACTCAGGGCGAAGGCGACCCGAGGCCGGCGAGCAGCAGGATGATGGTATTGAGATTAAAAAGCGCGTGAGCGACCACCGGCACAAGGATGTTGCCCGTCCGTTCGTAGGCAAACGCCAGCACCATGCCGAGCACGCAAAGCGGCACGAACGCAGCGACGTTCATGTGCAGCGAGGCAAACGCCGCCGACGTGACCAGCATGGCGACCCACGGCGCCATCCGCCGGTGCAGGAAACGAAACAGCCCGGCGCGAAACACTATTTCTTCGGTCAACGGCGCCACCACGACCGCGAAAAACGTCATTGCCGCGACCAGCAACGGCCCCCCCCCCCTGGTGAAAATGCTCACCAGATCCTGTTCCGCGAACGCATGCCCGCTCGCCTTCAGCACAGCCTCCCATGCGAACGAGGACAGCCCGACGAGCGGAATCGCCGCCGCCAGGGTGACGACCCCCTGTGCCACCGCCCGCGCCACGCCGCCGGAGCAGGAACCACGCTTTCCGGCGGCGGCAATCTCCCCGACCGCGGCGGGAACCGCCACGCCGGCGGCGGCGGAAGCCACCTCCGCGATCCGTCGGCGGATGAGCGCCGCCGCCAGCACCACCCCGGCGAGCATGCCGGCCTGGAAACCCGCCCCCCCGATCAGAAGCTGCAAATCCGGATCCCCCGTGAACCGGCTGCCGACCCCGGCCAGGACCAACTCCCCGCCGATGGCCCCCGCCGCCACCAGGAGGAACCCCAGAGCGAAATCCGTGACATCCGCCTGCCACGGCGCCAGACGCCGGGGCAGCAAACCGCGCCCGACCAGCCAGCCGCACCCCGCGCACGCGCCGATCCCGCAACAATACAGAAAAATCTCCAGCCCGAAGATCACGGACTGGAGTAACGAAAATGAAGCAGGCAACGGGCTCGGCATGACGGAAACCGCCAACAAGAAGGCCCCGGACCGCTCCCGCCAAGCGCATTCCCCTCCCCCCTCCCCCCCCCTCCCGAAAAGGGGGACAGGCGTGGGCGAGATCGGTAAGTAACAAGGGAGCAGAAGCCTTGAGGTAATCCTTCGAGGCACATCATGTTTTCCTCCCCCTGTATTCAGTTACCACTAGATTCTGTGAAGAGCCAAAAAGAGGCGCTGGCAGGCGTGGTGTAGTCTGTTGCTTGAAGGGAGGAGAGGGGGAAGGGGGAGGGGCGCGCTTGATTTCGACGGTCCGTTTCAGTGGTTGACCTTTTATTGCGGCGGTTCGCGGCGGTCGAATGACGAGGCTTTGTTGGTGGGGTTGGAATAGATGGCGTAGGGGTCTTTGTGGACGGAGCCGTCAACACGCACGGTATTGGCGTATTCGCCGCCGTGGTGTGGTAGCCTCGCCGCAGATTGGCGTTGGATGCGTTCTGGGCGTTGGCGAGAGCGTTTTGTTGATTGCCGCCACGCACATCCGCCGCCACGGCCATGCCGTTGTCGAGGTCGGGCGAATAGCAGTCGTCCTGCAAGTTCGCGGAGGCCCGTCCGGCGGAAATCAGGAATCAGGAAAGGGCGTCCCGGAGCATTGACGGCCTCCCGAAACCCTGTGCCTCTACAGGGTTCTGTGTAATTTCTGTAGAGCAGACATCCGTGCCACAGCTTTGCATGCTGCATGTCCGGTTTTTGAGAGGCGCCCGGTAAATTGCCCGAAATTCCTGGCATGCCACGCTTGCGCCAGAGGGAGGGTCCGCCTACCTGTGCCGGGATGAATCCTCTTCTCGATCACCAACAGATATTAACCGCTCTCGAATCGCGTTATGCGACGAAGCTGTTCGATGCGCAGCGCAAGATCAGCGACGCCGACTGGGCCGTCCTCGAAAAATCCCTCGTGCTCGCGCCGTCGTCGTTCGGCATCCAGCCGTGGAAATTTCTGGTGATCGATACGCCCGGGCTTCGCGAAAAACTCAAGGCCGCGACGTGGGGCCAGGGTCAGGTGACGGACGCCGCCCGCTACGTGGTGCTGCTCGTGCGCAAGGGCATCGACGAGGCCTGGATCGACCGCTACCTGGTCCGCACCGCCGAGGTCCGCGGCACCACGGTGGAGGCGCTGGCGCCGTTCAGGATGGCCATTATGGGCACAGTCAATACGTACACGGCCAACGGCAAACTTGATGGCTGGTCGTCGCGTCAGGTCTATATCGCGTTCGGCCAGTTCATGACGACGGCGGCGGTGCTCGGCATCGATACCTGTCCGATCGAGGGGCTCGATCCGGCAAAGTACGACGAGATCCTCGGCCTGGCCGGCACCGGCTACGCCACGCTCGGCGCGGTGGCCGCCGGATACCGCTCCGTGAACGACAAGTATGCGACCTCGCCCAAGGTGCGTTTCCCGCTCGCCGAGGTGATCGAGCATCGCTGAGAAGAGGCCCGGGGCGGCGGCGACGGGCCGGCCGGCCAGCCTTCCGGCCCCGGGATTCGCCGCTGCTTCTCCGGCCTCTCCGATAAAAGAGGTTGCCGCGCCCGCGGGCGCGGCGCACACGTTGCGGTTCCGCCAATCATGAGTCTCGACGCGCCAGCACCCGCCACCATCAACGCCGCCGGTTTTTCCTTCGGTATCGTCGCCGCCCGCTACAATCCCGAACTGGTGGACGCCCTTGTCACCCAGGTGCGCAACCGGCTCCTCGCCGCCGGCGCCGCATCCGGGGATGTGACCGTCGTGCGTGTGCCTGGCTCCAACGAGCTGCCCATTGCGGCCCGGCTTCTGCTCCGTCGCCAGCCGGAGCTCGATACGGTGATCGGCCTCGGCGTCATCATTCGCGGCGACACCCTCCATTACCAGCTTGTCGCCGAAGCCTCGCAGCAGGGGCTGCACCGCGTGTCGCTCGACGCCGGCGTGCCGGTGATCGTCGGCGTGGTGGTCGCCGAAAACGCGCAGCAGGCCGAGGACCGTTGTCGCGGGCCGGTCAACCGCGGCGCCGAGTTCGCCCGGGCCGCGCTCGAAATGGCCGCGCTGAAACGGTCGCTTTCTTCCGCCACCTCCACCGCCTCCGCCACCTCAACCTCCGCCTCCCGATGAGCAAAGCCCTTTTCGCCCAGCGCCGCGACAGCCGCGCCGCCGCCATGCAATATCTGTTCGCATGGAGCCTGAACACCCCGGCCAACCTTGCCGGGGACCTGCGCGCGTTTCTCGAAACGCTGCCCAATCCCCGCGAGCACTACGCCTACGCCGAAGAAGTGATCCACGGCGTGCTGCAAAACATCGCCGACATCGACGGGCGCATCCGCACGCTGACGCAGAACTGGGAGTTCGCCCGCATCGCCCGCATCGACCTGGCGATCCTCCGGCTGGCGATCTACGAAATGATTTTTCGCAAGGACGTGCCTCCGGTCGTCTCGATCAACGAGGCGGTCAACCTTTCCAAGGAATACTCCAACGCCGACGCCAAGCGCTTCATCAACGGCATCCTCGACCGCCTCAAGGACCAGGTCGGCCGCGACGCGCGCAAGGTCGGCGCCGCATAACCGGGGGGGGGGGGGGGGGGGGGGGGGGGGGGGGGGGGGGGGGGGGGAGGGGGGGGGGGGGGGGGGGGGGCGGGGGGGGGGCGGGCGGAGGGCGGGGGCGGGG
>JAISAX010000052.1 GCA_031266495.1 Opitutaceae bacterium | reverse complement strand
TATTCATGTATGTGTATGCGCTTAACCAGTTGGTCGTCGGATTTCTGGCTGAACGTTTCGGAGGGAGCCGGATCATTCTTTCCGGCGCGCTGGTCTTTTGCGCAGGCTCCCTGCTGTTTCCGCTCTCCCACGGCCTGCTCCAGCTTTACCTCAGCCGGATTCTGGTCGGCCTCGGTGCGAGCGCGATTTATCTGAGCCTGGTCAAGGAAACGCGACGCGTGTTTCGGGGAAAACATTTCCCGCCCGCTCTCTCTGTTGTGATTTTTTTTGGATACGCCGGCGGAATCATGGCGAATGCCCCCTTTCTGATCGGCGCCGGGCTGATCGGCTGGCGCAATCTGCTGCTCCTCGCCGGGGCCTGCTCCGCCGTGTGCTGGCTTCTGTTTTTTGGCGCGGGCGCCGTCCTGAAATTCCCGACGACCCGGACCCACCGGCATGCGCATTTCAGCCTGCGTCCGTTCATGGCGCTTCTGGCCAGACGCAACAACCGGAATCTCTGCCTCTGCACCGGAATCAACTTCGGTCTCTACTATGTGCTCCAGACGGTGATCGGGAAAAAATTCCTCGAAGATTTTTGTCAGGTCGCTCCGGCAAACGCCGCATGGATTCTCTCCCTGATGGCAATCCTGTCCGCGCTGTCCGGCATGTTCCTTGCCGTGCTCAGCCGCGCCTTCGGAAATCGCAAAAAGATCTTCATCCGGCTGGCCGGATGCGTGTCGATGTTCGTTTTCACGACCCTCACTGCCCTGATTCTCCTCAATGCGAGGACGTCGTTCCCCGCCGTCCTGTTCTGCCTGCTGTCGATGACGGCGAGCATCTCCTCGATTGCCATTCCCCTGCTTTACGAAACCAACGCTCCCGGCGATGCCAGTCTTGCCGTCTGCCTGCTGAATTTCAGTTTTTATTTTTTTGTCGCCGTCTTTGGCAACGGCGTGGGGATTTTGTTGAACTGTTTCCCGCCGGATCTGCACGGATCGCAACGAATCTACACGCAAGCCTCCTGGCTCGCCACCTTCTGCATGTTCCTGGTGTTTTCGTGTATCGCTTCGCTGCTTTCCTTTCGTGTATCGGAGAAATCGTGATCGGTCGAAGGTCAAAAGCCCGGAACTCGCAAGCTGCGAAAAACAGCCGTTCGTTATTCGAACAGGAATATCCCGGCGGATGTCTTGCGGGTCTCTCCGATGTCACCGGTTTCATCAATGAACACGCGTGTTTCCTCAAGCAGGTAGGCCGGCGTTTCGCCAAATGACAAAATCAGCACGGCAGCGGTTTCGCCGAGCGCATCCTGCGTGATGAACGTCACACGGACATCGCCCTCCGCAGTGTCCTCGGCGACGATATTTTGCAGAGAGCCGTCGGAGAAATCCAGGACGCGTGTTTCGCCGCTCGCGGCGTCGGTCAGGCGCAGGACCCGTTCGCCCGTGAACAAGAGTTTTGTGAGTTCGGCGGCAGAGGAGAGAGACTGCTCCATCGAAGGCGGTAACGAAAGCGAAGGGTTGGCAATCACAAGCTGGCCCCAATCCGGGGTGACGTTCATCAAATTCGAGCCAGCAGAACTTATGGTCATCACGCGACTTCCACTGGCGGCATTTCCGGTGGCTGCGTGTGACGCGGAATCGGAAATCGTGAACGTGCCGCCGTTGAATTTGAACGATGCGCTCACGCTCTTACCCCCGGTCTTGATGGTCGCCTTGCCGGTGCCCGTGAAGGTGCCGGTGCCGAAATTCGTGAATTTCAGATTCCACGTGCCTGTTTCCGTGTAGGTGGCCCCGAAGATTGTCGTCGAATACGAATACTTCACGGTGGCGGCGTCGCGGGCGGTGCGCTTGTAGGAGAAGGTTCCCGTGATCGTGCCGTCGCTCAAAAACGTGAATTTCCCGTTCGCGGTGACGCGCAGTGTGTCGTCGGTATTCGCATAACCGGCAAGGTCGGCGTCGGTGAGCGTGATGTCGCCAGGCAGTTTCACCGGCTTTGTCAGGGCGAGCGTGCTTGCGTAGCTCAGGTATTCCCCACCTGCAACGCTCGCGGGCGCGAACTGGCGGCTTACTTTCACGTAAGTCCCGGCGGAATTTTCGGCGGTGGTGCTGTTGCCGTATTGGTCAACGAAATCGCCGTAGGCATAGGCGTCGCCTGCGAAATTTTTAACCACGACGCGGTACCAGCCCGTGTCGGTCGCGTAGGCCTTTTTGATGGTGAGTTTGTTTTTCTTCGCGCCGGAAACGGAGTGGCCGGTGACCTTGTCTGTGCCGTCCTCAATGTTCACCCACTTTTGCTGTCCCTCGCTGAAAACCTGCCATTGGTAGCTGAGCGTGGCGCTGCCACCGGCTTTCGCGGAAAGCGTGACCGTGCCGCCGTCGTCCACGGGTTTGTTCTTCTTGTTGTCCGGGTCGGCGTTGTTGGTGATGACGACGCCGTTGGGCACGGTGTAGGTTTTGAGCGCGACAGCCTTGGTCTTGAGCGTCGAGACGGGCTTGCCCTTGGCGTCGGTGGCAACGGTCTCGACCACGCAGTTGATCGAGACTTTTGTCGTGCGCAGGTAATACATGATGCGCGCGGCCAGATCCGCCGAGACGTAATACGTGTCGGAGCGCGCAGTTGTCGTATAGGTGTCGAGGAGTTCCTTGCCCGCGTACCATTTGTAGCACAGCAGCGGGCGGTCGCCCGTGGGCATGTCGTTGAGCGTGATGACGAATTTCACGCCTTGCGGCACATTCTTCACCACGGTCTGTTTGTTGTTCTGGTCGTAAAGTGTGATGGTTGTATCCGCGCCGATGACGGTGTTCGGGATCGGCTTCCCTTTGGCGTCGTTGACGGGGGCGTCGGGCGTGACCGCAAAGCCTGCGGCGAGTTGCAGCGGTTTTTTGATGAAATCCACGATGAACGACGCCGTTTTCTCGACGGTCTTTTCATCGTTGCCCGCGTAGGAAATCGTGACGGTGTATTTACCGGATCCATACGGAGCGGCGGACGCGGCGGCATAGGTGGCCTTGGTCGCGCCCGCGATGGGTTTTTCGACGCCGTCCGCGCCGGTAAAGGTCCACGTGTAGTGTGGTTTCGCTCCGGCCTTGGGTTTGTCGTCCCCGGTTTTGGGGAGGGCGGGGGCGGTGAGTTTTATCGTTTTGCCCGCGAGCGCGGAGAGCACGGCTCCGGTGTTGACGGCGAGGGTTCTGGTCGCGGTGCGACCGTCGGGCGCGGTGGCGCGGATGCGGTAGGTGTCGGTGTCGTTTTTGCCCGCGAGTCCTTTGAGTTCGAGGTAGCGGTTGCCGTAAGTGAGGGTGGCTTCGGTCGCGCCGCCGGTGATTTTCTGGACGAGGTTGCCGGTGGCGTCCACGAGCGCGAAATCGAGCGTCGGGCGCGCGGCTTCGACGACGACGAGGTATTGCTGGTTGTTATTGCCTTCGTAAACCGGGACGGTGTCGAAGTAGCCGACTTGATAGGCGCCGATATAGTAATTGACCCAGTCAAAGAATTCCATGCCGGTTGCAAAATATGTGCTGACACATTCGTCGGCGATTTCGGCAAAGGGGAAGAAGCCGCCGTTGGTCTGGTTGCCGCCGGCGGTGGCCGGCGCGAGTGTGGTGGTGTTGTCCTCGATGTTGATGAACCATTCGCTCGTGGCGCTGTCCGGCTCGCCGGTCTTGGCGAGGGCGATGGTGCCGCGGGTGTTGGCATGGGCGGGTTGGTAGGGGTCGTCTTTCGCGGGGGCGAAACGTTCGATGGAATCCCACGAGCCATAGGTGCCGTTGTTGTAAATGTAACCGCCGCCCTGCACGACGAAGCCGTATTCGCTGCGGTGGATGGCGGTGCCGTCGTAACGCAAGGCTTTTACGTATCGAAGAAAATTGTCGTGCGCGTTGGGTGCCCAGTCGCGGTGGAGGATGAAATCGATGCTGTCACCCGTCGAAAAATAGAAACGGACTTTTTGAGGGGCGGGGTTGTCGAGGTCGTCAAAATACTCGGTGAGGTTGACGTATTGGTAATCGGCTGGCGCGGAGCCGGCGTGAGTGATCGGGAAATCCCGGGCCTTGATGGCGGGCGTGGCTGCGCGAAGCACGGGCGAAGCCGCGAACGCGCAAATGAGCGCGATTACAAACACAGGGATCAACGCGACGAGGGAACCGGCGGGACGACGTGGACTTTTCATATCGAGGATTCAGGGATGAACGGGTGAGGATGATTCTGGATGTTTTTAATGATCAAGGAGCGAATGTACATATGCATGCACCATTTGTTTCAGGCAAGGCAGGAAACATTTTTCCTGATCTGCACGGGGTAATGCCAAAACGGATGGTTCAGGAAGTCTTTGTACCGTGGCTTGCAGGGAAACCATAAAACAGGATGTCGGCTGACGGGTTTTCATGAACGAAACAGACTGTTTCCTGTGCGAGATAACTGAAATTATGCAGTGCCCCATGTAGCAACTAGTGATCAGGCAAAGGTCAAAAGTCGGAAAGTCGGAAGTCATCAGCGGCCCGCCGGAGCGGGCCATCCCTGCAAAATGCTCCGCGTAGCGGGGCTGCTGGCGACCTTCGACCTTCCGACTTTTGACCTTTGACTGCACTCTAGCTTCGCTTGCGAAGCCCGAGCCAGCCGGACAAACTGGCGTTTTTCCATCGGCGACAGGCCCTCGCGGGCTTCGCAAGCGAAGCCCCTGCGGACGATCCGCGTAGCCTCAGTTAATAAACCGACATTCCGCGTGTTATTATGAGTACATCAGCAACTGCATCCCCCGTGCCAACCCGCCACCGCGCTTCATGAACCAGGCTCCCGACGCCCTTTCCGTTCACGGCCTGATCGCCGAAGCCCTTGTGCGACATGAAGCGACCTTGTTCCGCTACGCGACCCGACTCCTGCACGATGCCGACCAGGCTCGCGACATCGTGCAGGAGACTTTTGTTGCACTCGGCGCCACGCCCCCTGCGGCCTGGGCCGACCACACCGGCGCATGGCTCTTCACCGTCTGCCGGCGCAAGGCGCTCAACGTCTTGCGCAAGCAGGGGCGCATGACGCTCCTCGACGACGAAGCCACTGGCCGCATCCCCTCACCCGAAGCCGATCCCGCCACCCTCCTCCAGCGGGCCGAGGACCGGCAACAGATCCTCGCTCTCGTTTCCGCCCTGCCACCCGCCCAGCGCGAAATCGTCCGGCTCCGTTACCAGGAAGGTTTCAGTTACCAGAAGATCGGCGAGATCACCGGTCGTTCAGCCAACCACGTTGGCGTGCTCCTGCATACGGCCGTCCAGTCCATGCGCCGCGAATGGGAGGCCGGCAACACCCGCTGGGGGGGGGGGGGGGGGGGGGGGGGGGG
>JAISAX010000005.1 GCA_031266495.1 Opitutaceae bacterium | reverse complement strand
CCCCTCTTCACGCCGTGCGAGTAGCAGCGCGTCCAATACAAAAAACGGAACGCCGCCTTGCGGACGCGGCCCCGTCAACTCCACACGCAAACGATGCGGGCCGGGCGGCAATTCAACCTGTCCCCAACGATGCCACTGCATGACGAACGTTTTACCTGAAACCTGCCGGTCCGCCGCCGGTCCGGGACTCCAGTTTTGCCACGCTCCGTTGTCAATCCGCCAGCGCGCGGGCGACGACCACCCGGGATCGTAACTGTATCCCCACAACTCGAAGCCTCCGCCCGGACCGTTCGCCTCAAATGCGTATTCGACAAAAAATGACGCCGGTCGTGAAACGTCTTTCACCGACGTCACCCCCGGTGCCTTGCCTTCCGACAGGATGGACCGGCGTACGGTGTCGGGAAAGTTCGTGGACTGCGGTGTTTCGAGCCAGACGAAGGACGAGGGTGTGGCAGCTCCGGCCACAATTGGCATTAGTAACGACATGAGAACGAGGCGGATTTTCATAAGCGGGTTGGCGCAAATCAGGGGCAGGCGCGGACATGCCGCGCCTTGGCGTAAATGGTGTGTGCGGGGGGGGAGGGGAGTTGTTTCCCGGAACAAATTCGATCAGGGAAAATAAGAGGCGCGCCAGTTTGTGTGAGGGATAGCTTTCACCGCGCCGTTCCATGTCAGCACATTCATGGCATTGCCGCCTCCGTGCGGCGGCGCCACACCCGCATTTTTCAATCCCGAATAACTCGGCCAGATGCACCATGCCAGATTGGGGAACGGGTCAGCGTTATTGCCGCGCTCCGTTTTGGCCCTGTCAGGGGCCGATGCCGTCGTGCCATACCAATACTGCATTTCCGAGCCGGAGCGCAGTTTGTTTTTCACTACAACGGGACACATGGTGACATCAAGGGCGGTTATATACGGATCAAGCGCCTTGTTCGGTGTGGCGCTTCCATTTTTATCCTGTCCATCCACATAATAACGCACGGGGACGAACTGGGGGGTGCCACCGTGGGATTTCGGGTCAGGCCACTTCCCCTTGTTGTCGTTGGCGTAAAGTTCGAGCGCCATGAAAACCTGCCTCAGATTGGAAATGCAGACCGCGTCATGTGCCTTGCGGCGCACTGACCCCGCCACCGGAATCATGATGGCGGCAAGAATGCCGATGATGGCAATGACGGCCAGAAGTTCGATGAGGGTGAATGCCCTGGTTTTCATGGTATTGATTTTTGAGGCCCGGCCTTGGCTTGCCGTTTTTTCCGATACAACGCTGCTGCCAGCACTCCCGCCGCTGCAATCATGCCATAAGTGGACAGTTCGGGAACGGCGGCGGTGATTGCGGAAAATGTGAGTGTGCCTCCTTCAATCGCAAAAGAACCACTCAGCCCGGATGCCAGATTCGCGTAAGCAAAGTCGCTTGAGTTGAAACCCGCGCCCACTGCTGAACTCAACGTGCAGGTCTGGCCCGCCTCTCCCGTGCCGCCGAAATCGAAAGTGTAAACCCCGTCGCCGGTCCCCTTCACGAGACTGTCCGCCATCAGATGCCCCCCGGTAGCACTCAAATCGTAAAGGATGGTCGCGCCGCCGTTCAGCGTTACCGAACCAACGGTGCCCGTCCCGTCCAGCGAAGCGCCAGCGCTGACCGTCACGTTTCCCGTGATGGAGCCATTCACGATTAGCCGGCCATCCTCCACATACACTTGCTCCAGAGCATTGGAGCCCGAAAGCGTGAGCGCACCCGAACCTTGCTTGCGCAAAATTGCTGTTCCGGCGCTGTTGCTCCTGGTGAAGGAACCCGCAAAAACCGTGTCACTCGTTTGTTTGACGATCAGGGTTTTGGTTGCGGACGAACCGGTCCCCATCTGTACCTCGCCAGCCGTTCCCTGCAACTCGCCGATGGTGAAGGTATCACCGCTGTTGCCATTAAATTCGACACGCAGACCGGCGAGGTTGAGCTTCGTGCTTTCGCCAACGGCGGTCGCCGCGTTGACCCGGATGCGATTTTTCGCCGCATCGCCATCGCCAGAGGTTGCCAGCGTTCCGGCCCACGCCTCTGTTCCGGCCAGTCTCACATCCGCGCCATTTGTCGATGTCACCGGTGCGGTGGTGGCCAGCGTCAGGTTGCCACTTCCACCTGTAGTGATGTTCAGGATATACGTCGTTGAGCCTGTTCCGGTCAGCGTCAGCCCGTCGTTGATCGTCAAGGTCGTGACCGAAACCGTCTGGCCGTTGGTTCCGAAACCCAAGGTCGGGTTGGAGTATTCGATTACCGCCGCAGAATCATTAACCCAGTCCGTGGTTAAAACCCCGCCCGAAGTTTCTGCCCACCGCTTGACCGTACCGCCAGCGTTCCAGTTGCCGGATGCTTGTGTCCAATACAAGGTGGCGGCGTTGCTTCCGGTGCAGAGTAACAGACAGACGCCTGACAAATGCGTCGCCAGGATGATGATACGTGAGAGGTTCATAGGATTTTTCGAGTTGGTAATTCTGGCGCTCATTGAGCGATCTTCTGATGTCATTCAGATGAATTCCGATGCCTCCGGGCAATGGAAAGCCGAATGGATACATACATTCGGTTCAGCCCGCTGGACGATATTTCAACATACTGTCTCCCGGATACTTGTGATAAATCAATACGGTTTGCTGAACAACGGGGCCGGTTGTATCCACACCGGCCAGCGGGTGATTCCTGACGCGGTCTTCACTTTTTCGACGCCCCGGTAAGGAACCGTAAGGAAATAAACAGAGCGAAGATGCGCGGGGATTGAAGAGCGAGCCAAGGAGCTGGCGAGGGAGTTTACCGAGGTAAATGACCGAGTCAGCGACGCTGGCTCGCTCTTCAAGACCAAGCAGATTCGTACTGGTTATTTCCTTACGGTTCCTAACACGGCATGGCCCGAGAACGCGCCAAACCGGAAAACCCGGATCACAACAAAAAATGCTTTTCCCGATACACGCTCGGGCTGGCTCCCTCGAGCCGCTGGAACCATCTTGAGAAAGCGTGGATCGACGGGAAGCCGAGTTCGTCCGCGATTTCGGTGATGTTGCGGGCCTTGTGCGCGAGCAGTTCCCGGGCGCAGGCCAGGCGCCGCGCCGTGATGTAGGCATGAGGCGCGCAACCGAACAGTTGCCGGAAATGCCGCGTGAAATTGCGGGCCGACATGTGTGAAGAGGCCGCCAGTTGCTGCTGCGACGGCGGATCGGAAAGATTTTCGTCGATGAGGTGGAGCGCGTTTTGCATTCCCGTCCCGACCTCCCCCTCGTCCGGTCCGGTCTGAAGCGTGTGCGTGTGCGCCGCGGCCACGGAGGACGCGCCCGGCCAGTGGCAAAGCACATCGGCCAGCGTGACGCACACCAGCGTCCGGCGCGAACTCTCCACCGTCCCGATCCGGTTCAGTTGACGCAACATTTTCACCAAGTGGTGGTCGGCAAAAAGCAGTTTGAGAAAGGGATGAAAAATCCGTTCCCGCACCGCCTCCCATTGCGGGGAAACACGGATCTTGATACTGAAAATCCAGGCCGGTGGCGCCGCAGGCTCCAGTTCGATGGAATGCGTCTGGCCAGGATAAAACGCCGCCGCCGTCACTCCCCGGACGGGAATCTTTTCCTCCCCGATGGTGATCATACCGGACATCCCGATGTTCAGGTCCAGTTGCAACATGTCGGCATGGACATGCGGAGGGACCGAGATTTTGTCTTTCAACCGATGCCAGTAGGCCTGGGCCAGAAGCCTGGGATTTTGGAAAATGCGCACGCCCAGTGACAGCAGGGCGTGTTCGCGTGTTTCTTCAAAATCCTTTTCGTCTCTCGTCAGACTCATTTGGCAGGACATGCGCGGTGGGGGGGATTGTCTGTCTCCGGATAAATTGCAAAACGACCCGGAACGCAAGCATTCCCCCTCCCCCCCCGCTGGCGCAGGAAAATGATGAATGAAGAATAAAAAATGAAGAATAAGGAACTGATGTTACGCACGTCGAAGGCCTGCTCCGACCGTAGGGGCTTCGAAGGTAGGGGCTTCGCTTGCGAAGCCCGCGAGGATCTGTCGCCGGGATGGAGATACGTCAGTTCGTCCGGCTGGCGCGGGCTTCGCAAGCGAAACCCCTGCGGTGTCTTTCGCGTAACACCAGTGATATTACGCGAAGCGTCGTGGTGCGGACGTCCAGCCCGTGTTCCGTGGGTGGTGCCGGGGGGGGGGGGGGGAGGGGGGCGGCGCTTCGCGCCGTCCACGGGCTGGAAGCCCGTGCCACGTCGGTCCGCGTAAATTCAGTTACTCACACCAGTTCGCCAAGCCGGCGGGCGTCGGGACGGAGCGGATACAGATCGACGATGCGCACGGGCTGGCCGGTGGCGATGGAACGGTTGGCGGCGGCTCCGACGAGAAGCGAGGCCGCGCCTTGCTCGTGGCCGGCGTTGCGGTGACGCCTGTTCACAATAAAAAATACTTTTTAAATTACCTCTTTCAAAAGAGAGAGATATGTGATGTTTTTTTCAAAAATAACCGTTTCATAAAATGCCAAGGACTCATCAGGTCGATATCAGTGAACTTCGCAACGAATTGCGCTTGCGAAAGCAGGCAACGGCATTGGACCTGTCCGCAGCGTTGGGGGTGAGTCGCCCAACGATTTCCAGGCTTTTATCTCGTTTGGGTGACGAGGTTGTACGGATGGATTCAGGACAGCGACCGCGTTACACGTTGCGCAGGGAAATTCCCACGTTGGGACATACCTGGCCGCTGTATCGAGTGGATGAGCAGGGAGAGCTTTTGCCGGCAGGTTCACTTGAAGCCGTCGAGGGCGGGTTTCGTCTCACAAACGTGCCGCCTGTCCTGCGAAAAAAGTATCCCGATGGTTTCTTCGAGGGATTCACCCCGTTTTTTCTGAACGATTCCCAACCGCAGGGATTTCTCGGGCGAATTTGTGCCAGGGGGGTGGCATCCCAACTGGGAACTCCCGTCGATCCGAATGATTGGAGCGCGGAAAACTTGCTGAATTATCTGGTTCATTTTGGAGAGGATCTTCCCGGAGATTGGGTGGTCGGGGATGAAATGGCCGGACGAATACGGCGGCGTGGGGATGATGTGCCTCCTGCGTCTCTCGCGATATTTGTGCATGAGGGAAAACGAGCGGAACGTTACCCTCAACTGGCCGGGCAAGTCATGCTGGGCGAACCCGCAGGCTCCTCGGCAGGAGGAGAACAGCCAAAATTTATGGCACAGATTGTCGATGACGTGCCACAATCAGCCGGGCCTTTGTCGTCTGCAGAAATCGATTCGAACAGAGCAGCCATTATAAAATTCTCGCCCGTCTTTTCATCACGGATTTCCGCTGCCAGCCAGCGGGTTGCCCAACGTTGGGCGGATCTGTTACTGGCCGAATACCACGCGTTCGAAGTGTTGCGCCTCACAGGCACGGAGATTCCTGTGTCGGATGCGCGGATTTTCGATGCAGGCGGGCGTCGTTTCCTTGAGGTAATCCGTTTTGACCGGGTTGGGTCGCATGGACGCCGGGGAGTAATCTCCCTGCGCAGCGTGGCGAGAGGGATGGATTATGATGAGAGTGGTTCGTGGGCAACCGCATCCGCGACAATGCTGCGTGACAATTTGCTGGAGGCGCTGGATGCACGTCGTCTGCGTCGGCTGTATTATTTCGGTGTTTTTATCGGGAACACGGACATGCATTTCGGCAACGTGAGTTTTTTCTGGAAGGATGAGGCCCCGCTTTCCCTCGCGCCTGTTTACGACATGCTGCCAATGGCTTACCGCCCATCTGTGCAGGGGGAGATTGTGGACAGGGATTTCCCGCTGCCAGTCGCTTCACCCGAATCAAGAAATGACATGGGACAGGCTGCCAGATGGGCACTGGATTTTTGGTCGCGAGTTTGTAATGACAAACTGGTCTCGTCTGATTTCCGTGACGTGGCTCGTAATGCTTATGGACGTGTTGAGCGTTTCCTCAATGACCTCATGACAACATCCATTCCAACCTCAAAACCTGATGACCAAAAGAGACAGGAGGTTTCGTTTGCCGAACGTTATCCCCACGTCGCCCAGGCAGTCTTGAATCAAAAAAAAAACGATCCATCTCCTCTGAATACGGATAGGGCTTTTTTGGAAAAGGTGCGTGACGAGTTGGTGGCAATCGCCGCAAGTGGCGAAAATCTGATGGTATTGGCTCGGGAGTTTTTTCCTGAGGGGCTGACACCCGCCGCCTTCGCCAAGGTCGGCCCGTTGTTTTATGTCGGCCTTGGAACGGGGGATACAGCCCGTTCATTTGTCAAAAAACTCTGGCTGGATGTGGTGATGGGTTGGATACAAGCGGATCGGGAGGCGTTCCTTGACCTGATTATTCGAAATAAAATGTGGATATTCAGGTCGCTGGATTACGTCAGTGATGTGTTTCGCCATGCGCGGTTCACAAAGGGATTCATGTTTTCGTGGCTCAAAAAGGCACGAAAACAAATTGGCGATGATTTATATCAGATCGGTTTCTGGAATAGTGTTGCCGCGTTCGTGGAGCACTCCACGAAAGACGCGCTTGAACTGGCGTCATTCTGGTTGGACCAAAAACCCGGTGAGCGGGAGCAAACAATCATCGCCCGAATGGTCGGCCACTTGCGTTTGCAGGTGGCGCGGTCAGGCACACTGGAGACACGATTCAGGAATTTGGAAAACCGTCTGAAGGGGAAAGGATGGGCCGACTGGCGGGCCTTGTATCTTTACTCATGGGAACATACAAGGAGGGGGGGGGCAGGGGAGGTGTTGTCCGAAAACGAGGCGCTTGGATTGCGCGATGAAATCGAACTTGGGAGCGATGCCGAAATCACGGCATGGTGTCGTGTGCTCGTCACTTTTGTATGGTCCGGTGATATGTCTGCAAGAGGCTGGATACAGCAGGAGATGGACCGGCTCGCCTCTCCCAGGCTTTCGCCAGCGGCGTGTTGGTCAATCCTGCAGGGGTGCATCACGGCATGGAAGGATTCGTCAGAAAATGATCCGGGAATGTGTATTTTGTGGGAGAATACGCTGATCAAATTGCTGCCTTTTGATGATTCCGGAAAAGGCGCGTGGAATCAATTGGGCGATTTTTTGCGCGATGTGGGTCTGCACGATTCCATGCGGTTGCTGGAGCTTGTTCGCAAGATCGCAAACAAATCGGGAATACGTTGGATAAGGCGATTTGAAGAAGACGATTTCATCCACTACCTCACTTTCGTTGCCAAACCGGATTTGAATGCGTTTCTGGCAACGAATTTGTGTTTCGGGAAAACCTGCTTTGAGCGCAAAACCGGTCTGCTCATTTTCGCGCGATCAGGGGTACAAGGCTTGCAAGCCGATTTGCTAAATCAGGCTGATGCGAGGCAAGTGGAGCTTGTGTACCGCGAGGTGCAGGCGAGTCCGGAATGGCTGGGCGCTGATTCCGCGCAGGCACGTTTGCATGCCTGCCTGGCATCGCGAATGGATGAGTTTGGAGGCGATCTGTCCGCGAGCTTTTACGAGGAAGTCGAGTTGCAGGCACTGAACACGCATGAATATCGCGAGGCTTTGTCGCAGGCGGCTCCGCAACACGAACGATTACGTGGCATCCTCGAAACAACACAACGAGCGTTGCAGCATCTCGGCACAGAGGTGGCGAAATCCCCTGCTCTTCAAATGCAGGCGCCCGGTTACGCTCGCGCACAGCATGTGTTTGCCCGCCGATTCTCGCGAGATGTCGAACGTAGCGCCAATGAACAGTCTATTTTCGTGCGACTTGGTGCAGTGAAGGAGGTTCACCTTCTCTATGGAAAAAGCTGGCGGATAATTCGCCAAGGTGGGGAACTTTCCCGCACGTCTGAACTATGCGAGTTTTCCCATTCCGTTGAACTCCCCCGGATGAACTTGATGGATTATGAGGGCATGTGGTGGCGGCGAATGTCGGCACTGCACCGAATCGATGAACTGGAACAAAATTTCGCACAATCATGACACCCGACCTGAAAAAAAACTTCGTTACATGGTATTTGGAATCCCTGCTTGAACGCACCCGTCAGGAAAACAGTGGAACGAAATGGGGACTGGATTGGGTTGTTTATTCATTGGGACTTGCGCTCTTCGGGAAACCCGTTCGTCTGCCTTTTCGGCGAACTTCGCAGGAAGATTATTCGATGTCCAAAAGTGAGGCGGAGTTTGGCGTCGATCTTTCATTCCTGAGCGAGGACCAAAAAACGCTGACCGTTTTTGTCCTGAAGGATGAGCCTCTGACAATCAGCACGTGGACGAAAAATAAATTTCTGAACGACATGGAAACAGCCAAGTATCCGGAACTTGGTGACAAACATTTTTGCAAAGTCACGCAACTTACCGTGGTTCTGGCCTACAATAAGGATGAAGACGCCAACGGCGTGACGGCTTATGAGCGTTTCGTCAAAAACGCCCCGCCCAAAGTGTGGCGCAACAAGGTTCGTCTTCGATTTGAACGATGGAATCTTTCGGATCTGGCAGACCTGACGCTGAAGCATCTGCTGACGCCTTCGCTTGTCCCACAAAAATTCTTTGGGCAACTCGATTACCTGTGCGCACAGGCAGCGGATTTCGCTCACGGCTCGGATCCTTGGGAAAACCAATTATTGCCAGCCTGGAAACGTTTTTTGGACGACGTGCTCAAGGAGGGGACCGGTGAGCGGGGCGTCGCGCTGGTGCCCGTTGCATTGATCATTTTGCGCCAGCGGGCGGAGGCCAATCCCACAATCGCAACCGGACTGATCGACCTGACAGAGTGGGCCGCAATCGTTCTGTGGCGATTCACTCTGACCTCAACCGGGAAAAAAATCCGGCAGGCGGTTTTCCGGTTCTGGCTCCATTTTTACGTTATTGGATCACGCAATTTCTATGTATCGCAAATGCCGCTACTGGCGGAAAAACATTCCATCGACCAGTTGGCGAGCCGCGGATTTATCGCGCCTGTCGCGGCTTCCTATGTCGGCTACTGGCATCTGGCGCGATTGGGACTGTTGTCGATGGCTTTTTCGGAATTGGGGACTTCCAAAACAGATGCAGGACGGAAGGAACAACAGGAGATTTTACAACAGGTCAGCGATTGGATTGAGGCGCTGGTAAAAGCGAATGTGTGTGTGTTTCGTCCGTTGCTGGACATCCACCATATTGAAATTTTTCTGACGATTGCGGCATGGATTCGCACAGGGAGAATGCAGGCGGCATTTGATTTTCTGGGCGAACTTGAAAGGCGTCTTTACGTGCGGCGTTTTGGCAAAGCACGCGACCTGCCTTTTCTGGACGGCTGCAACTCATTGGAAAATGTTTTCGAACAAATCGCGTTGAAGCCGAAAGAGCAGGTCGTGTCCACCGGCAGTTCTTTTTTGCTACTGATGTTGTTGGAACTGTGCTGCGTTTTTGATTCGGCGGCGCGTGGTCATTTATTGCGCCGGATTCATATGCACCTGGTGTTGGGAGCTGCCGATGATGGCAGGCGCGATGATTATCGTCCTGTTGATCTGATTTCGTGGATCGCACCGGGCGATTGGGACGAAAAAGTGCTGCGCGGTTATGTTGGCGATGGTGAAGCCGTGTCGATTCCCCCATTATCTGATTCGGCAGACACTCCGGATGCGGATTTATATTCGACGTTAAAAGATCTGATTGGGCAGATGAGCAAGGCATCGAAACTAAAATTCGAACATGAGATTCCGGCCTCCGCGCTCATTCTTGCGAGCATGCGTCATCAGTCCCCACTCCCACCTGAGTTTTGGAGAGCCGGTTTTGGAATTTCATCCGGTGAAACAGCAAGCCAAAAGGCAATGCCGGGAGAACATCATGCTCCGTAAGCATCGCCTCACACCAGTTCGCCAAGCCGGCGGGCGTTGGGGCGGAGCGGATACAGATCGACGATGCGCACGGGCTGGCCGGTGGCGATGGAACGGTTGGCGGCGGCTCCGACGAGAAGCGAGGCCGCGCCCTGTTCGTGGCCGGCGTTGCGATGATCGGGACCGGGAGGCGGCGTGGCGGAGAACATCTGTTCTTGGATCAACGGGTCCGCGCCGCCGTGGCCGCCCTCCGGCATGATGACCGGAATCTCTTCCGGGTCTCCGAAGAGTTTTTGTATGCGAAGCGTGGAACCGCGGGCGGCGCGCGGATCGTGTTTGACCGTGCCGATGGCGCCGGAAGCGACGAACTGCTGAACGCAGGTGGCGCCGGGCGCCCGGCGATAGTTGAAGGCGGTACGATTAGTGGAATGTAAAACGCGTTCCGATCTCCCTGTCCGTTGATTCTGAATTTGCCGTCTCGCTAAACTGTCCCCATGAAACCCTACATCGGTCTTTTTCGGTACCATCGCCACCTCGAACTGGTCTGCGGCTCCGGCTGTTTTGCGTTGCTCACAAGCGCGTTGCCATGAGGCGGCGTCGGGTTTCTCATTCGTCGCAACATGAGTGCCTTCTCCGATGAACCCGTTCTTGTCAGCCCGGCGCCGGTGAGGCGCTGGGGACGCCGCCAGTGGATGATCGCGGCTGCGGTTGCAGTAGTGCTCGCGATTGTCGGCACGATCATTGCCACGCCGTTTTACCAGAAACATCTCGAAAAAAAGGCGGCGCAGGTGAAACGCGGCGAACGTTATGGCGCGATTTATGATACGACGATCGAGGGCGTGGTGAGCACGGTGGAGTTGGGGTGGCCGGGGGAACATCTGGCGGTGATCGTGCGCCCGTCGCCCGTCACGGGTGCGGTGATGGAAATCACGGGATCGTTCGGCACGGAGCGGCTGACGTGGGACGCGGAACGAAGCGCTTTCGGCCCGACGAAGGCAACCGTCAATCCGCTCGAACATCGCAAGGTGAAGCTCACGCTGCGCCGCGATGGCCGCGAGGTGTGGTCGGCCAGGCTCTGGGCCTGGGGCGTTGTGGCGGAGGGGCACGGTCACTGATACCGCAGGTCCGCCGCCGGTGTCATCCTGGACGGTCCTGCGGGGGGGCCCCCCCCCCGGGGGGGGGGGGGGGGGGGGGGGGGGGGGGGGGGGGGGCGGCCCGGCGGGGGGGCGCGGGGGGGGG
>JAISAX010000816.1 GCA_031266495.1 Opitutaceae bacterium | reverse complement strand
CTGAAGGAGGCAAGGCGCGGGCCCCAAGCGGCCCGCGCCTTGCCTCCTTCAGCTTGCTCCTCAGCCGGGCCATCCCATTGCCTCCCAGTACCCTCAGCTCCTTCAACTCTTCTCTCTTCTTCTCTGGGTCAGGATCTATAGGGGTCTTTCTGAGACCAAACAAATTTGCACTGGTTATTTCCTTACGGTTCCTTAATATCTCCGCTTTCCGTTTTCCGGGTGGCCAGTGACTGACGGATGATGCAGCACGCCGGCCGCTTCGTGGCCGAGCAGGGGGCGGAACTGATCTACCTGGGGGTACGCGATCGCCGCGGCACGGTGACGCCGGAGGAGATCGCGGAGGCGAAAGCCAGGATGGAGGAACGGCGGCGCGAATTATTCGACGCGATGGCGAAGGACGTACAGGCCGCCCGGAGGCTCGGCGTGTCACAGGGAGTGGTGGTGCAGTCGTTGGATGCGAAAAGACTGAGCGCACGGGATATTGCACTTTTGCTGACCGGCCGCTATCTGCCGTACGTGGATGCCTCGCCGTTCAGCCGACAGAGAGCTGCTGCGGGAACAGGTGCGCAACCGGCAGTGAGGCTCCGCGCGGAATGGGATCAGAGTAATTTCAGGAACTCCCTGGGGGTGTAGCCGGCGGTCTTGGCGATGTTACCCATGGTGAAGGCATTGATCCGGGTGTGACGGGGAATCGTCACGATGACCGTGCCATTCCCCATGATGATGTGTTTGCCTTCCCGGATGATGCGGAACCTGGCGTTTTCGAGGGCGCGAACGGCATCGCGTTGGCCGAGTCCGGGGAGTTTGGGCATCGGGGGTTAGACGCAGATTTCTTCATGGACAACCATGCGCACACCGGCGTCGGCGCACAGCATATCGTCGCGAGCTTCGAGGTATTCGCCGATGGCGATGCGGATGTTTTCCAGCGCCTCCTCGCGAGTGGCTCCCTGCGAAGTGCAGCCGGGCAGGTCCTCGCACCACACGGCCCAGCCTTCATCGGATTGGATGAGTGTGACACGGTATTTCATGCCCCTAACGTGAAACACTTGGCGGCGAATGCAAGCCGGGTTATTCCGCGCGGAATGTTGCCAGTGAGGGAAGTTATGAAATATTTTTAATTTGTAGCTCTATGTATAGCAAACGACCTTTCTGAAAATTAGATGTTGATTTTTATAACTGATGTTACGCGAATGCCTGAAATTACACAGAGGACACAGAGGAGGCACAGAGTTTCAGGAGACCCGAACAACGTTGACTGTTTTTATGCAATCAATTATATCTCAAAGAAATAAAAGTCCTTTTTCGCCAATAAATCTCCGCTTCTGCCGGACAGGCCTCCCTGAACTCTGTGCCTTCTCTGTGTCCTCTGCGTAACGTCAGTTTATAATTAAAAATGGTGGGAACCGACCCATGTAGGGGCGCACTTCACTGTGCGCCCGCGTCCGGCGTCCGGCGTCCGTTCGCAGAATGAGGCTCCGATGCTCATCAACAACAACGGGCGCACGTAAAGTGCGCCCCCACGAACCTGAACCAGTTCAGGCGAGATTCCGGGCTTCCCTCCACTTTCAATTACACCCGGGAAAAGCAAATCTGCATGCTTCCCGGATTGACAGACAGGCGGTATCACATTTGATACCATTGCATGGTTTGCGTGATTGACACCAATGTGCTGCTTTCCGGTCTCCGTTCGAGACAGGGAGCTTCGTTTCAGCTCATTGAACACGCATCCCGCGGACGTCTCGTGCCAGTGGTCACCGTGCCTCTCGTTCTGGAATACGAGGATGTCCTGTCACGGCCGGGTCTGCTCCCTCATTTCACAGCCAGCGACACCCGGGCGTTTATCGACTGGTGGGTCTCGATAGCTCAAGCTCATGCCATCCATTTTCTCTGGCGTCCGCATTTGCCCGATCCGAAGGACGACATGATGCTTGAAGCAGCTCTGGCCGCCGGCTCATGCACGATCGTAACCTTCAATCTCCGCCATTTCCACGGCAGTCGCAGCCTCGGAATTACGGCCATCACACCACAAACCTGCCTGCAAAAAATCCTTCACCGCTTATGAGCACACTCAGTATCCGTCTGCCCAATTCCATCCATCAGCACACTCGCAAACTCGCCCGGGAGGAAGGGGTTTCCATCAATCAGTTTATTTCCAGTGCCGTCGCCGAAAAACTCGCGGCGCTCGACACCGAACGCTACCTCACCGAACGCGCTGAACGCGGCTCAAAGGTCAATATCCACCGTATCCTTGCCAAGATTCCGGATGTCACGCCCGGCGAACAGGACCGCCTGCGCGGTAAGGAACCGTGAGGGAATAAACAGAGCGAAGATGCGCCGGGATTGAAGAGCGAGCCAAGGCGCTGGCGAGGGAGTTTACCGAGGTAAATGACCGAGGCGGCGACGCTGGCTCCCTCTTCAAGACCAGGCAAATTCGTACTGTTTATTCCCTTACGATTCCTGACGTCAGGTAATGTCCGGCGCATTACGCCCGTCCGTCATCGCACCCGCACCGTCTCTCCGTCGCACCAGCTTCCGTTGACCGACGTGATCGTCGGCATCGCCGGGATACCACGCTCGTTGCGGTGGTGCTGGCCGACGACCAGGTCGATGGCGGCCGACTGTTGAGGCGCGCGGATTCAGGCGATGCGAAGCACGGAATGACCTTCCGCACTACTGATCCATAATATCTCCGCTTTCCGTTTTCCGGGTGGCCAGTGACTGACGGATGGCGGATGCGATCTCTTCGGCGTGAGCAAGAGCGGCTCGTGCCTCGGACACGGGGGCCTTTATCAGTCGATGAGCAAGATCTGTCGGGATCTCCCGCAATACCGCATCCACCTGCTCGCTCCTCACTACTCCCAACTCGCAGTTTAATTTACGGATTACACACATAGCACGGAAACAGAGGATTACGGAAAAATGGCGCCGCGATTCAATTCACCCGCAAGATGAAGGGCTTGCGGTTCGTAATGCCTTGTCAATCCACGCTTATCCGAGAAATCCGTGATTCTAACCGGATCAATGGCAAACAGATGCATGCGAGTAGCAGAGCGATATCCAATAGCCGGGTTGTTACGGGTAACAGTCTGTCTGGATTGTATGTTTCCATAACAGGGACGAATTCTGTGATCCTCTCCACTCGTTCCGAACGCCTCGGCCTCGGGCAAAATGAAAATCACCACCACACCATCGTCATGAACTCTCGTTTCCTCAACATCATTGCCATCCGTTCGCGCACGGTCTCCATGCTGGCCGTTACTCTTGGACTGTTTGCCTTCTCGACTCTGGCCGAAGCCGTCACGCTCACCCTCGATTTTGCCGACGGTAACGGAACCTTATCAGTTGATCAATATGCCGGCAAAGCCGGGAACGGTTGGGCTGCGGGATGGACGATCGGGAAATCTCAAACAGCAATTGGGTTCACTGGAACGGTGACAGACGACACGCCACTCTATTCAAATGGCGGCAATTATCTGAAAGCATCCATGACCTCGCTTGGCGAGAGTGCGACGGGGGCTCAGCAAGCGGGAGTCCGGCGGAGAATCGACTCCTCTGTCATCGACCTTACTTCGGCGTTTTCCTACAGCTTCTATTTCCGCGCGGATGATGATTGGAGCGGCAATTCGGCCCAATACATGATTTTTAGCAACAGCAGTGCCGCGAGCGGAACGTCAAATGACAGCACATGGGCGGTCATCTCCTCTGCCCAAGCGGACTCCAAATGGACGTTCAGAGACGGAAGCGACAATGTCGTCAGCACAATGGCTGTCACTGCTGGCACGACCTATCTTTTCACAATCAACACGAATCCGGCCACCAGGAGTTACACCGTATCGATTTTTAACGGCACAACCACCTATGATTCGCCATCATTGGCTTGGCGGAGTTCGGCTACGACAGAAGCGGAATTCCTGCATTTTGTCGTTAAGGACACGACGCAAACCACTGCAGCCACCATGGGATTTTCGCTGGACCATCTCACCATTGAGCAAGCTGACGCGCCTGTGGTTCCCGAACCCATGACCACCGCGCTGTTCCTTGGCACAGGCACGCTCCTTGCCGTTGCTGTTTTCCGCCGTCGCGCCACCCGCTGACGCCGCATGGGCGGGGGGCCGCCCCCCCCCCCCCCCCGGCCCCGGGGAGCCGAAGTGCAGAGGGCGGCGGGC
>JAISAX010000810.1 GCA_031266495.1 Opitutaceae bacterium | reverse complement strand
GGGGCGGCGGGCCCCGCGCCGCCCCCCCCCCCCCCCCCCCCCCCCCCCCCCCCCCCCCCAACAGACGACGCCGGGTCGGAAGTCGCTGTTGTCGCAGAGTTCGCATTCCTTGAGGCCGTCGCGGTTGTCGGGCATGCCGAGCGCCTTGCGGATTTTTATAAATTCCCTGGCCTTGGCTCCGCCTACGCCTTCGCCGATTTCGCCGCCGAGTTGGGAGGCGATCCAGATGGTTTTGCAGTAGGCGTCGGTGTTTTCCATTTTCCAGTACGCGTCCTCGACGTCCTTGCCCCAGGTGATGACGCCGTGGTTGAGCAGGAGGATGGATTGGTTGTCCTTGCCGACTTCGCCGACGGTGTCGGCCATTTCGGGGGAGCCGGGGGTTTCGTATCTGGCGAGGGCGATTTTGCCGAGAAAGATGTCGGCTTCGGGGATGAGGCAGGTGGGGGGTTGCACGCGGGCGACGGCAAAGGCGGTGGCGTGCGGGGGGTGGGCGTGAACGCAGGATTTGCAGAGGGGTTGGCGTTTCATGATCGCGAGGTGCGTCATGGCTTCGCTGGTACGTTTGCGGGCGCCGGCGAGTTGCTTGCCTTCCATGTCGATGAGGGCGATGTCCCCGGGCTTCATGAAGCCTTTGGAAATGAGGGTGGGGGTGCAGAGGACGAGGTTGTCGCCGACGCGGACGGTGATGTTGCCGCCGTTGCCGTCGGTGTAGTCTTTTTCCCACATGCGGCGTCCGATGTCCACGATGCGGTGTTTGATGGTCTCGATGGCGGGCGAGGTGAAGAAGGCGGCGATTTCGGCGGGGGTTTTCGGGTCGGCGCCGGGCGTCCACTTGTATTCGTAATCCGGAACAACGGGTTCCACGCCGATGGCGGCTCTGGCGGCGGTGGTGGCGGCGGTGGCGGTGGTGTGTGTGTGGGGGGGGGGGGGAGGATCGTGGCTTTTTCGCGGAGTGCGTCGCGGGCCGCGGGCGTGAGGCGGGCATTGGCCGGGATGGGCGCTCCGGTTTTGAGGAGATCTTCGATGTCGCGGGCGGTGAGCAGTTGGGTCATGGCAGGTGTGGAATTCTGGATTCTGGATTCTGGATTTTCGATTGTTGGAAGTTAGCGGGCGGGCGGGGTGTAGTTGAGGGTGTCGATGATGGCGGCGGCGTAGGCATCGACGGGGGTGGGTTTGTCAAAGGGGGCCGCGGCTTCGGCGCCTTCGGTGAAGCCGATGATCTGGCCTTCGGCGGCTCCGAGTGTTTCGTAAACGATGGTGCTGTTGCCTTTGGCCAGGGGGAGCAGGGGGTGGCCGGGCGTCGCGAACTTCGCGCGGTCGAGGGGTTGCGCAATCACGAGGCGTCCGCCGCGTAGTGAGGGATCTGCTACACCGAGGGTGACTTTGCCGATGACGTGGGCGAGGCGCATGGATGGATGGAAATCAAGAATCAAGAATTAAGAATTAAAAATCAAGAAGGGGGGCTTTGCTGTCGGGTTGGATCGCCGGGATTGTCATTTTTTAATTCTTTGTGGTTCGTCAACGATGGCGAAGACGAGGTTGCGGAGGGGGGAGTGCGGGTCCTTGACGTGTTCGCGGGTGGCGGAGCCGTCGGTGTGGAAGAGGATGCGCTGGTGCAGGCCGGCGTTGAGCGGATCGGTGGCGAGGACGGGGTCGCCAACAGGGTGATTGTTCTCGTCGAGCGGCTGGCAGATGACCGTGCGGTGGCCGCGCATGCTGGAATGCGCGGTGGTCGCTGTGATTGTTCCGTCGATACGGGCGAGTTGCATGGGAAAGGCTGAAGGCTGAAGGCTGAAGGGCTGAAGGCTGAAAGGCGAAGAAGCGGATAAGCGGATAAGCGGAACTTCGGCGGTCAGTGTTTTGTTGCTATTCGGTATGTTTTTCAGCCTTCAGGTTTTCAGGCCTTCAGCCTTTTTAGTAGATGCGGAGGTTGTCCACCATGACGCAGCGGCGGGTGCGGGTGAAGGTGCGGGGGGTGGCAATGCCTTCTCCGGTGGTCGTGGCAATGGAGTAGTTCAGGTAACCTTCGCCTCCGAGACCGAGGCCGGCGGTGGAGGGGCCGTTTTTTACGAATACCGTGGTGTCGAGGGCGCGGGCCATTTGCGTCATGTGCTCGACGTTGAGCGAGTGGATGATCGAGGAGTGTTTGTATCCGTGTTCGCTCTTCGCGGCGAGGGTGACGGCGTCGTCGAAGGTTTTTACACGCACGACGGGGATCATGGGCATCATCTGTTCCTCGATGACGAAGGGGTGGCTGGCGTCGGTCTCGGCGAAGAGGAGCGGGGTGTCGGCGGAGACGGTGGTGGCGCCGGCGTGGCGGGCAAGGATGGCGGCATCGACGCCGACGAGTTTGCGGTTGAGCACGGGGTGCGAGCAGCCGCCGGCGTCTTTCGCGGTGGTGAAGGCGGCGGCGGTGAGGGCGGCGAGCTGGGTGGTGTTGAGTTTGGCGGCGCCGGCGGCGGCAAGCTCGGTCATGAAGCGGTCGGCGATGTGTTCGAGGACGAAGATCTGCTTTTCGCCGACGCAGAGGAGGTTGTTGTCGTAGGCGGCTCCGGCGAGGGTGTCGGCGGCGGCTTTGGCGAGGGAGCCGGTGCCGTCAACGACGACGGGGGGGTTGCCGGGGCCGGCGCAGATGGCGCGTTTGCCGGACTTCATGGCGGCGGCAACGACGCCGGGGCCGCCGGTGACGCAGAGGAGGCGGACGGCGTCGCTTTTGCAAAGGGTGTCGAAGGTTTCGAGCGAGGGTTCGGCGATGATGCAGACGAGGTGCTCGATGCCGGTGGCGGCGTGGATGGCTTCGTTGATGGCGCGGACGGCGAGGGTGGCGCAGCGGGCGCCTCCGGGGTGGGGGTTGACGATGATGGAGTTGCCGGCGGCGACCATGGCGATGATGTTGCCGCAGATGGTCGGGACGGAGTGCGTGACCGGGGTGATGGCGCCGATGACGCCGAAGGGCGTGCACTCTTCGAGGGTGATGCCGTGGTCGCCGCTGAGGGCGTAGGGGCGCAGCCATTCGAGGCCGGGGACGAGTTTTACGATTTGCAGTTTTTCAACCTTGTGGGCGAGGCGTCCGATTTTTGTCTCCTCGAATTCGATACGGCCCCACTCGGCGGCGTTGCGGGTGGCGAGGTCCTTGACGATTTCGATGACTTTGGCGCGTCCGGCGAGGCCGGCTTGCTGGAGTTGCAAAAAGGCTCCCTGGGCGGCGCTGGCCGCGGTGGCGACGTCGTTGAATACTCCGAAGCGGCCTTGCGGGGCGCGGGGCGCAACGATGGCCGGGGCGGCGGCGGGC
>JAISAX010000808.1 GCA_031266495.1 Opitutaceae bacterium | reverse complement strand
GGGGGAACGCGCGGGATGTGTTTTGTCAGCGGGTTTCCGAGACGGTGACGGGAGCGTCGGGAGCGGTGGTGTCGGCGGTGCCGACGGAGATCAAAAAAATGCGTCCGTCGGCGAGAGTTACGCGAAAGACGCCGCCGCCTGGAGCGGGGGGGTCGATGGTTTTTACGGGATTGCCGTGCCCGGCGTCGGCGCGGAGCGGCAGCAGCAGCGTGAGGAACGATTGGCGTCCTGAGCCGCGCCGCGTGTGCGTGACGGTGGTGGCGGGGACGTTTTGCGGGGTCGTGTCCTTGCGCACGTCCCAGCCGAGCAGTTCCGGCTCGGTCTGGGCCGAGGTGGCGGCGACTTCGAGGTCGCGGGCGAGGAGGGGGACGAGGGCGAGGTTGGGCTGGCCGATGTCGGTCGTGAGGACGACGCCGGTGGCGGTGTCGCGGCGGGTGTTTGTGGTGAGCAGGTGCCAGCGCGCCTGATACGCGTGCTCCGCCGGACCGGAGGGCAAGAGGGTGTCGGCCACGATGAAGATGTCAGGTTTTTTGAAATACACGCGGCGCACGTGCGTGGCGACGCGGGTGGTTTCGTCGCCGTAGCCGTCGCTGTAAACGCCGCGGACGTAATCGTGCGACGGGGTGCTTTCCCAGGCGGCTTCGACGGGGATGCGAGAGACGTTGGCTTCGCGGTTGCGCGTCTGGAGGCGTTGCGGTTTGCCGTCCACGAGCACGGTGTTGTGCGAGAATGTATCGATGCCGTAATTACGCCAGGGGCTGCGTTCGTAGGAACCGCCGCCGCCGTCGAACAACAATTCGCGTCCCCAGGCCCAGAGGGCGAGGTTGAGTTTGTCCTGGTGAACATGGCCGTAGCCGGGGGGGCCGGCGTCGAGGAGCGCGTAATTGGCGTCGGTTCCCCAGCCGGAGCGCATGACGAAATAGCCGGCATAGGGGAGGGCGTGCGAGGCGTTGGCGTTGTCCGCGGAGGGCGGACGGCCTTCGCGTCCGTCGGTGGCGATCCAACAAAAATCGTCGCGCTGCGGGAAGAATTCCAGCGCCTGGCGAAGGATGGAGCGGATGTTGACCGGCCAGGAATCGTTGAGTTCGGGCAGGGAGCGGTCGGGCGTCATCATGCGGAGGTTGAAATCGTAAGCTCGCTCCGTTTGCGCAATGTAGTCCGCCGGGAATTCGTCGAGCCGTCCCGTGATCTGGCCGGTGCGCAGCAGGCCGACAATGTTGTCCAGCGCCACGTTGTGGTAGCCGGGAGAGAGTTCGTAGTGCGCGCCGTCGGACAAAAATTGCGTTTTCGCCTCGGCGTGCAGCCGGTCGATGGCGTAGTGGCGCCAGGAGGCGGCTTCGGCAAGCTCGGGGAAGACGACGCCGATGGAGTAGAGGCCGTTCATTTCCATGGTGAGCCAGTTGCCGGTGGTGGGGAATTTTTGAAGGTAACGGGCGTGCTCCAGGCTGGAGTGCATGTAGAGGAGGAGGTCGTCGTCGGTGATGGAGGGGCTGTGCAGGAAGCTGTGAAACGCCGCCGGCCAGGAGCCGGACATGCGGATGCCGCACTCGATGGTGCGCCAGGCGGAGTCCTGGCCGTTGCGCTGGCGGTCGGGCACTGGGCATTGCGCGAGGAAGGAGCGGAGCTGCGTTGCCCAGGCGCGGGCGTATCGTTCGTCGCCGGTGGCCCGGTAGGCCGCGGCGAGGTCGTCCCAGAATGCCATGCGGCAGAGTTGCCATTGCCATTCGGCGTTGAAGGGCACGGCTTCGCCGCGCCCGGCGCGAACGCGGGTTTCGTTGTGCAGCCAGTCGATGTTGTTGCCGTGGAAATCCGCCTCGATGGCGACGAGTCCGCCGACCACGCGGCCTTCGACGGCGGCGTCTGTCCGGGCTGCGTTGTAGCGGATGGCGGCGGCGTCGGGAAATGGCGCGCGGTGCGGCACGATTCTCCACGTGCGCGGCGCGCGCGTCCGCAGATAACCGGCGAGTTCGCGGAGGGCGGCGTCGTAGTTGTTTTCCGTTACGGCGGCGCGAACGGGCGCGAGAGCGGGCGTCGCGGGATCGAGCGCGGCGAAGAGTGCTTGTTGTTTTTCCCGTGTGAACAGGGAGGACGCCTTCGCGTCCGCGGTTGGCGATGATGTTGGCGTTGGCATTGGCGTCGCCGTCGGAGCGGCTGGCATCGACAGGGAGAAGTGCATGGCAAAAATCAGGGTGAATGGACGCATGGCGGATGAGAATAAGAAATGGTGACGGCGAAGGGCGAGGCGAAGAGCGGGGGGGAGTTTCGATCATGAGGATGCGGTTGCGATTGCGGTACGGTTGCGTTCGGAAACGTGACGCCCTGATGAAAGCAGGGCCTCCGGACCGGACCAAACTTTTGACGCAAATCGCCTGCCCGGCGTTCGGCTCACAAGAGGGAAATGCCCGCCCGGCAAACCCGCGAAAGTACACAGAATGGATACGTGAGATTGATGCCGTCTGATGCCGTTGGCCGCATCCGGTGCCTCGCATCCGAACGTGCGCACGTGACATCAGGGAATCGGGAAAAATCGTCGGCCTGCGAAACCTGTTTGTCTTTCATCCCGAGGCCCGTCCGGATTGCGCCCATGCTCAAAGTCAGTCTCGTCTCACTCGGTTGCGCCAAGAATCTCGTCGATAGCGAGATCATGGTGGGCCATCTCCACAAGGCCGGCATGATGGTCGTGCCCGAAACGGAGAAAGCCGACGTCATCATCGTCAACACCTGCTCCTTCATCGACTCGTCCAAGGAAGAATCGATCAACCACATCCTCGCCGCCCACCAGGCCCGCGGCCTCTCCAGACGCCGTTCGGGGCAAAAACTCATTGTCGCCGGCTGCATGTCGCAGCGCTTTTCCAAAGAGCTGCCGTCCGCCATGCCCGAAGTGGACGCCTTCATCGGCCTCGACCAGCTCACGCAGGTCGCCTCCATCATCAAGGAGATCACCGGCGTCAGGCGCGGCGGGAAAAAGGACGCTCCCGCCAACTACATCCAGGGCCGCTCCACGTACATTCCCGACTACGACACGCCGCGCTTCCGGCTCACCCCCAAACACACCGCGTACATCAAGATCGCCGAGGGCTGCAACCACCCCTGCGCGTTCTGCATCATCCCGCGGATTCGCGGACGCCACCGTTCGCGCACCGTCGAAAGCGTCGTCGCCGAAGCCCGCCAGCTCGTCGCCGAAGGCGTGAAGGAGATCAACCTGATCTCGCAGGACACCACCTACTTCGGCATGGACACCTGGGAGCAGCGGCCCAACCCGCGCACGCCCGTCGATTCCTCGCGCGGCGCCGCGCTCACCACGCTGCTCCGCGAACTCGACGCCATCGAGGGAGATTTCTGGATACGCCTCCTCTACACGCACCCCGCGCACTGGAGCGACGAACTCATCCGCACCATCGCCGAATGCCCCAAGGTCGCCCGCTACATCGACATCCCTCTCCAGCACATCAGCGACCGCATGCTCGGCCTGATGCGGCGCGAGACGAGCGGCGGCTACATCCGCGATCTCATCGCCCGTATCCGCACCGGCATCCCCGGTATCGCCGTGCGCACGACGTTCATCGTCGGCTTCCCCGGCGAGACGGAAGACGACGTCGAGGAGTTGTGCCGGTTCATTCGCGACACGCAGTTTGAGCGCCTCGGCGTTTTCCGCTACTCGCAGGAAGAAGGCACGAAAGCCGCCCGCATGGCCGACCAGATTCCCTTCAAGGAAAAGGACGCCCGCTGGCACCGGACGATGAGCCTGCAAAAGGAAATCGCCGCGCAGGTCAGCGAACGCCATGTCGGCCAAAAACTTCGCGTTCTGGTGGAGGAGCCCGGCATCGCCCGCGGCGAAGCCGACGCGCCCGACATTGATGGCCGCGTGTACGTGCCGCGCAAATTGCCCGCCGGCGAATTTGCCGACGTCACCATCACCGGTTTCGCCGACTACGACCTGCTCGCCCTCCCGCAAGGCGAAGCCCCGCGCGAACGCAAGGTGGCGAAGCAGGCGCAGTGATCCGGCCGCAATGTGGCACGGGCTTCCAGCCCGTGGGTCAGCGTGGCATGGCCATCCTGCCATGTGTCCGGAACACGGGCTGGAAGCCCGTGCCACCCGCTCGCGTTCATTGTCGCCAAACGCAAATCCTTCCGCGCACAATCCGCACCTGTCACCCGTCCTTGCCGGAATGAAAACCATCCTCACCATCGTTGTCACCTTCATCGCCACCAGCCTCTTCTGGATAGCGGGCCTCGCGCTTTGCGCGTTCCTGGTTTTTGTCCCCCTCCTGAAAAAGACCGGTGCCATGCCCTCGCTTTTTCCGTCACCGGAAGAACCGCCCTCCGTCGTTGCATCGGATTCCGGCCCCTCCGCCGATCTGCCGCCCTTCCAGGTGCAGATCGAGTACCCCGCCCGCGTCGCCCACGGGGAGACGTTCAGGCTGGCGATCCGCACGGCCAATCCGCACACCTCCCGGACCACCCTCGAAAGCATCGACATCTACGACAGCCTCCTGTCGGGCTTCGAGATTGTCGAAGTGTCACCCGCCGCGGAGGCGCCGCAAAAGACGCTCGATTTTCACTCCTTCTATTTCAATCGCCCGCTGCAACCGTCCGACTCGCTGGACGTCGTTTTCACGCTCAAGGCGAAACGGAAAGGCTTCCACGGAGGCGATATCGACGTCTGCACCCCCATGCAGGATTTCGCCACCCTCTCGACCGGCATCGTGGTGGAATAAAAATCACCGCCTGTAGCACATGGTCTTTGCCGACGATGTTTCCCGACAATACGGCGCTCCGAATTCCGATCCGATCAGCCGCAAAAGGACGTAAAAAATTTTATGCGTATAAAGCCTGCCATCGCGCCTGGAGGCGCGCGGAAGATCCTCGCCGGGCAGTATGATTTTTACGATCCTTTGCGGCCAATGCTTCGGCTGCGGCGCAAGCCGCTCTTGTTCATCAGCGTCCATTAGCGGTTAATCTCTCCCTCCATGTCCTTCCCTTCCGACGACACCCCCGCGACTCCCTCTGCCTCCACGATTACCGACGAGATGCTCGGCGGGTTTCTCGGTTCGCCCGCCCCCCGCGAAATCCCGCCGGCACTACGCAAGGCCGCGTTGCGCTCCTCCGCTCCGCTCGCCGTCGGCATCCTCGGGTTGATCTTCTTTCTCTTCGGCCTGCCCTTCCTCTGGTTCTTCTTTCCATGGACGCTTCCCCGCGAATGGTCGCTGGCCCGCTCGCACGTTGAAACGCGCGGCCAGGTTGTCGACGTCGCCGAAACGAACATGAGCATCAACAACGTCAGGGTGATGCGCTACACCTTCGAATTTTCGCCCGTCCCCGTCCTGCCCGAAAAACCCGGTGCCGGTGGAAACAGTCCGGCGGCTCCCGCCGTCGCAGCCGCGCTTCTCTCCGGTGAATGTTTCACGACCGGCCAACGCTGGCAGCCCGGAGCCGTTGTGACTGTGCGTCACCACCCTGCCGACCCTTCGCTCGCCTGCATCGAGGGCGCACGCCTGAGCCGGGGGAGCGCGGCATCGGGTTTTGTCGTCATTTTCCCGGCTGTCGGCGCGTGCTTCATCTGGTTCTGTATTCGTTCCCGCCAGCGCGTGCTCTGGCTGCTGCGCCACGGCACGCTCGGTGATTTCCGGATCGTCGCCATCGACGGGACCAACACCCGTATCAACAACCGGCAAGTCTTCCGCGTGACACTCCGGCCCGAGGATCGCCCGGAGGCGCCCTCTTCCAGCCTGCGTCTTTACCTGGAAAAGCCGCTCGCCTTCGTACGCACCCGCAAGAAGTCGGGAAAACCGGTCTTCGGCCTCTACGACGCCCGTCGCCCGCGCGGCAACCGCGTCCTCCTGCCGGAAATGTGGCTGGAGTGAAGCGCGGCAAGACACGTTCACGATCTCCAATACGGCAGCGATAATGATCCGCGCATGGAACTTCCCGGGCGTAAACGAATGGCGCGGAGATGGGGAGAAGAGCATATGTATCCAACATCTGGATATTTACTCATGCATGTATACACACAAAAAAAAAGGGGGGGGGGAAGACCGGGTAAAAACGGTTTATCCCGGCAGTGAGCGGGAGAGTTTTGCGAGCGGGCAGTAGTGCAGGCCGTCGCTGGTTTTGCGGGATGTGTTTCCCCCATAAACGATCAAGCTTTCAGGGAGACAGTGACGGTGGAAATTCTTGCGAAAATAATCCGTGCCCCTCGAAAAGTCAGTGGCGATGGTTTGGCCCGATTTTATTTCAACAGGGAGAAATTTGCCCTGACTCGGCCACAGCACATCCACTTCGCACAGATTGTCGCGAAAGTAGTGAATCCGGCGGTTGAGGGTGTGGTTGAAATTGTGTTTTTGAATTTCCAATACAGCCAGGTTTTCAAAAAATGCGCCGCGCAGGGGATGCGTCGCAAGCTGTCCGGCCTCCGTGATTCCGCACAACCAGGCGGCGAGGCCGGTGTCGTAAAAATAGAGCTTGGGGGATTTGGTGAGGCGCTTGGTGGTGTTGGCGAAGAAGGGAGTCAGCGTGAAAACGATGAACGATGTCTCCAGCAAGGAAAGCCATTCGCGGGCGGTGGGGTGCGTGATGCCGGCGTCGGCGGCGAGACTGTTGAGGTTCAGAATCTGGCCGGCGCGCCCGGCACAGAGACGGACAAAACGATCGAACAGGGAGTGATTGCGGACGTTGATGAGCTGGCGGATATCGCGTTCGACGTAGCTCGCATAGTAGTCGGCATAGGCTTGCGAAGGCGGAAGCCCGGCCTGGTGGATGCGCGGATAAAAGCCGATATAAATCCAGTCGTCGGCCGTAAAATCGGCATGTGATTTTTGAATCTCACCAAGGCTGAAAGGGAGCAGGCGGAGGATCGCCGTGCGCCCGGCGAGCGATTGCGAGAGGTGCTGCATCATCTCGAATTGCTGGCTGCCGGTGAGAATGAAGCGGCCATTTTGGCCGGAGTCGTCGAGGACAGGTTGCAGGTAGGACAGGAGTTCCGGCACGCGCTGGATTTCATCCAGGATGGCGCCGTCCGCGTAATCGGCGAAAAATGCACGAGGGTCTTCCTGTGCAAAGCGACGGATGTCCGGAGCCTCAAGGTTCACATAAGGTTTTTTGGGAAAGAGGTGGCGAGCGAGTGTGGTTTTACCCGACTGGCGCGGGCCGGTGATGGTGATGGCGGGGTATTTTTTGAGGAGCGCGGCGGCTGCTTTTTCGAGTGTCCGGGGAATCATGATCTTTTGCAAATTGAAGATTTAGTCTTCAATTTGCAAATCCAATCACGCCCCATGGCCTCTTCTGGCATTTATCGCGTCTGCTTCTCCTCCTTCTCCCTCGGCCTTATTGATCTTTCCTCTCCTTCCCCCCTCCCAATGGGTCATTATCATCACCTTTTCCCTCTCGACAAAAACTGTTTCCCCTCACCCGGTACTTCTGTTACCCTTGACCCGAGTCCATACAGTGAAGTGCGCCCGTTCGCGTGTTCGCAGGATGAAGCGTCGATGTTCATCAACGACAACGGGCGCACGTGAAGTGCGCCCCTACGACGGCTCAGGCGAAACACCAGGCTTCCCACCACTTTCAATTGCACCCCCCTTATGGAATGAGCACCAGGAAAAGCAGCTCGCCTTCGTACGCGCCCGCAAGGAATCGGGCAAACCGGACTTCGGACTCTACGACGCCCGCCGCCCGCGCGGCAACCGCGTCCTCCTGCCGGAAATGTGGCTGGAGTGAGGTGCGGCAAAACGCCGCCAGCCTTCACCTTGCCAGGCAGTCCTCCCCCCCCCCCCCTCGGTCCAATTCAGAGCGCCCGACCCGGATGGCTTGATGCTTCCGGGCTTCCTGGTTCCGTTTCCTGGTTGGACCTCGCCGCGACGCCGGGTATCACAACCCGCACGCTCCGCACCCGCGCCAGGCTGGAGCGGCGGCATTCCTGCCGCTGTGACGAGGCGCGAAGCGCCTCGCCTCTTGCCACTCCGCCGATCAGCCCGGCGACGTTTCACTGTCGAGGCGGCGCCGCCGCCGGGAAGCCGCCCCCCCCGCGGGCCGTCACGTTACCATTTATGGGCCCGGCGCC
>JAISAX010000767.1 GCA_031266495.1 Opitutaceae bacterium | reverse complement strand
GTATCGAGAATCTGGTCCTGAAAGTCGCGGTCATCGACAATATGCGCCTTCTGAATGAGCCGGTCGGCAAGCGTCGACTTCCCGTGGTCAATATGCGCGATAATACAAAAATTACGGATGTTCATATATCTCACAAGACTACCGCGAGCCGCCCCCTTCGTCAACCATCCTCCCCGCCTGCCGTGGAGGCGCTTGGGAGCGGCGTGTCATGAAAAGGCGGCGGACGCAAACCGCGTAGCGGTTTGCGTAGGGAGTTTTGCGCAAAGCGCAAACCGCCCCAAGCAAATGCCACGCAGAGGCAATTGCTCGTCCCCCTTCGGGGGAGCGGAAGGCATGTATCCCGGCGTGGCGTTTTGCGCAACGCGCAAAACGCCGGGAGTAATTGCCGCAACGCGGCAATTACTCCGCCTGCCCCGTCTGCCCTGGAGGCACTTGGGGGCGTTCACCTTATGCCGCGCCCGAGGGTCTCCGCGGCAGGCGGGGGCTGATGAGGCGGGCGAGCATCGGCGGGACGAAGCTGAGCACCGCGGCAAACGGCAGTACGAGCGCGAGGGTCACCTGGTTCTGCTGGAAGTAGGCGGGGCTGAGTTTTATCAGCATGGAGACGATGCCGCCGAGCAGCATGTATGTCCACACGCCGCGGAGGAGCGTTTCGCAAAACATGACTTTCACCGGTTTCCCGCTGAAGGCGGCGATGAGGCCCAGCGGGACGGCGGCCAGCAAGAGCGGGCTGACAAAGATGACGTTCGCGTTGTGCCAGGTGTAGTCGTGGTTCGTAAAGAAGGAGAGGAAGAAAAGGAGGCTGCCCGCAAGCCCGAAAAAAAGGCCGAGCAGTGTGTTGCTTATGCCCCACAGGATGCGCCCGCGTTCTTCGTGCCGCTTCCGCACCCGCATGACGGCGACAAGCAGCGCGGCGATGGCCGTTCCGGCGGCCAGCTCGCGCGGCCACTGTGCGCGGGGGGTCTCCAGGACTGCCGGGCGGTTCGCCTTGTTCACGACCTCGATGTCCGACACCAGCCTGCGCGCGCGGCCCGCCTCGTCAACGTACATAAAATCGGCAATGTTGCGGCCCACTTCAGAGGGCAGGAACATCTCCTCCCGCATGGTTGTGGGGCGGTCAATGCCCTGTCCCATCAAAAAGCAGAGCAGCCAATCCCAAAATGGCGAGAACCACGTGTGCCGCCTGACGTGCTGGCGCAACGTAAAGCGTCCGGGCGCGTCGGTGTAGGCGGCGTAGAACTGTCCGCCGATCGCTTCGTCCAGAACATTGATGACGCGCGTCACGCAATTGTCGCGGAAATGGTGATACCAGTAGTCGCGGTTTTCGGGACGGGCGTTCCACTCCAAGAAATCGTGGATGGCGGCTTTCTTGTCCGCGTCGAGGTCGAGCGTATAGAGCGTGACGTCCCGGTTGTCGTCGGTGTATCTTCGATAAACCCGGTCTGCCCGGGACGCGCTCATCAGGTAGAGCATTCTGCCGAACGCGAAGTTGAGAAAAAAGTCTTCGTTATCAAAGGAAAACACCCCGTAGTCGTAGAGCCGCTCTTCGCCCCGTGCCGCGTCCTCCACGGCAATCGCCAGATGGCCCCACCAGAAATAGAGCTCGTCGCCGGGCCCCATCACCGCGATCTTTATCGTGAGGTCATCGCCGCGCTGCCGGCCCCCTTGCGCGTCTGCCGCGTAAACCCCGCCGGCCGAGAGGGCAATCCACAAGCAGCATAGCCCGTGCCCGATCCGGGCCCTCACGGTGACACCCGCTTGCGGTCGCGCGGGAAGAGGCTGGCTTCTTTTACACTGCTGAGGCCGAGAATTTTCTGCGTGAGGCGCTCGCATCCGATAGCGAATCCTCCGTGCGGCGGGCAGCCGTACTTCAGCATCGCGAGGTACGCCTCGAGGCTCTCCGGCTTGAGGCCGAAACGCGGCAGCGTGTCGTACAATGCCTGATAGTCGTGATGACGCCGCCCGCCCGTGGTAATTTCCAGCCCCCTGAAGAGCGCGTCAAAACTCATCGTGCGCGCGTTGTCCAACGGGTAGGTGTAAAACGGCCGGTGCCGGCGGGGAAATTCATTGACGAAAACAAGGTCCGCCCCCGTCTCCCGCGCCGACCACTCGCAGAGGAGCCGTTCCGCCTCCGGGTTAATATCGTATATCTTCACGCCCCCCCGCGCCTCGGCCGTCGCAATCCGCATCGCCTCGTCATAGGGGATGACCGGCGCCGCCGCGACCGCTTCCGCCGCGGGCACCGTCGCGTTCCACAACGCCAGTTCCTCCCCGTTCCGCGCCGCCACCTCGGCAAACACGCGCGTCAGCACCCGTTTCTCAAGCGCGATCAAATCCATCTCCGAATCGATGAAACCCATCTCCACGTCCAGCGAAACATACTCGTTCAGGTGACGGGGCGTATCGTGCTTTTCAGCGCGATACACCGGCGCCACCTCAAAGACCCGCTCCAGCCCGCTCCCCACCATCGTCTCCTTGTAAGCCTGCGGCGACTGGGCGAGCCACACCTTCCGGTCAAAGTAATCCACCGCGAAGAGCTCCGTTCCCCCCTCCGTGCTGCCCCCGACCAGCTTGCTCGTCTTAATTTCCGTGAAGTCCTCGCTCCGCAAATGCTCCGCGAACGCCTCGATAATCGTCGCCTGCACCTTGAAAATCGCCCTGATTTTCGGGTTGCGCAACGAAAGGCCCCGGTTGTCCAGAATCGCTTCAAGCCCCATCCGCGCCGTATCCCCGTTCACCTGAAACGGCAGGTCAGGAGCCGCCCGCGACAGCACCTCAAGCGCCGTCACGCGCAATTCCGCCCCGCCCTGCGCCTTCGGATTCAACGCCGGCACCCCGACCGCCGTAATCACCGACTCAAGCGTCACATCCGGCCTCGCCTCCAGCACCAGCTGCACCATTCCTGACCGGTCGCGCAGCACGACAAACGACACGCCGCCCATATCGCGCACCCGGTGCACCCACCCCGCCACCCGCGCCTCTTTCACGCCCTCCCGCGCCGCCTCAAAAACATCCCTCGCCAAAACTCTCATCATCATTTCCGCATCCTTTGCCCGTCAGTATACCAAAAACGCCGAATAAAGAAAACCCTCTTCCGGTCAACGAATGTCTTCCAACGGTCAACGGGTGTCAGTCAACTATCAACGGGTGTCCGTCAACGGTCAACGAATGTCTGTCAACGGTCAACGTATGTCTGTCAACGGTCAATGAATGTCTGTCAACGGTCAACGGGTGTTTTTCAACTATCAACGGGTGTCCGTCAACTATCTCTGTTCTTTTATTCGAGCGATCGGCGACGGGCCGGCAGAGCGCCGCCTTAGTGCGGCTGTGCGCGCCATGTATGGCGGACCCTTCGGGTGCCGTCATACATGGCGAGCCCTTTGGGCGCGCAACGCCTCCGCACGGCAGTGCTCTGCCGGCCAGGGACGCTGCCTGATGGCGGAACGAGATGAAGAAGACCCAGGTTGGGGGAGGGATAACGGGGTGTCATTCAACTATCAATGAACATCTACCCCCGGTCAATGAACATCTACCCCCGGCCAATGAGCGTCTTCCACCGGCCAACGGTCATCTTCCACCGGCCAATGAGCGTCTTCCACCGGCCAATGAGCGTCTACCCCCGGCCAATGAATGTCTTCCCCCGGTCAACCGCGGTCTGCCACCACCCATCCGTCATCCTCCACCCACCCCGCATCATCTGCCACCACCCATCCATCCTCCTCCACCCACCCCCAAACATGTTCCATCCACCCCCGTATCAACATGAGCCGCGCATTTAACATTTTTCATAAATCCGGCATCGGTGCGGCGGGCCGAGCCCGGCCATGCGGTGGCGGTGGG
>JAISAX010000765.1 GCA_031266495.1 Opitutaceae bacterium | reverse complement strand
CCCCGCCGGCACAACCACACCCCCCCCCCCCCCCGACCACACCACGCTCGACGCCATCCTTGCCCGTCTCGAAGCACAAAAACTCGACGACGACGACCACGCGCTCCTCTCCACGCTCCTCGACACCCTGCGCACGCTCGAACGCAGCTTCGCCGGGTTCGAGTTCGCGACGGCCACGCAGCGCCTGTATTCATTTTTCTGGAACGATTTTTGCGACTGGTACGTGGAGGTTGCCAAGGCCCGCGTCCAGGACCCGGCCGCGCGCGAACACGTCCTCGCGATCCAGGACCTCGTCATCCGCCAGTTCCTGCTCCTGTTCGAGCCGTTCGCGCCCTTCATCACCGAGGAACTCTGGCACCTGCTCGGCTACGCGAAGAGCGAGGCCGATTTCCTCCAAAACACCCGGCTCGACACCGCCGATGCGTTCGTTGCCACGCTCGCCGCGCGCGGCGTGGCCGTGGATGCCGCCGCCACCGGCCGCGTGGAAAAGCTCCGGCAAGTCACCACGCTCGCCCGCCAGCTCAAGCTGGAGCAGAACGTCGCGCAAAAACGCGACGTGAGGTTTTATTTCCAATCCGGGACGGCCATCGGCGACGAAGGCCAGGCCACCTGGCTGGCGCTCGAATCCGCCGCCGCGAAGTTCACCCGCCTCGCCGGCGCCGCCGGGCTTGCGCGCACCACCGAAAAACTCCCTCTGCCCGCGGTCGTGACGCCGCTCGGCACGCTTTATCTCGACACCGGCATCAAGGTCGATCCCGCCGCCGAGCGCGCCCGCCTCACCAAAGAGCGCGACCAGGTCGGCAAGCACATCGCCGGCACCGAGGCGCGCCTCGCCAACAAGGCGTTCACCGACAAGGCCCCGCCCGCCGTGATCGAAGGCGCCCGCAAGCAGCTTGCCGAACAGCAGGCCAAGCTCGCCGAGATCGGGCGCCTGCTGGCCGCGCTCGGCCAGGACGCGTAGCAGCGGCGTCCGCGGCGCAAGCGCAACCGTTCCGGCCGCGGCGCGAATCCGTATGCCCGATCCCGGCCCCCTTTGCGGCACGACCGGAGACGTTCCGGTCCTCCCCGAAACCGTTTGCGGGAAGACCGGAGAAGTCATCCCCTCCCCGCCAACCCTGGCAGACACCCCGCAAAACCTTTCGGTCATGGCCGGAAACCTCCTGGCCAGGACCGCAGACCTTGGCGGCACGACCGGAACCTCTTGTCGCAAGACCGGCCCCCTTTGCGGGAAGGCCGGAACGTTTTGCGGGAAGACCTGGAGCTTTTGCGGTAAGGCCGGAAACTTTCCGGGAAAGGCCGGAACGTTTCCGGCCCATACCGCCCCCGGTCGGACACCCCTCAACACCTTTCGGCCATGCCGCAAAAGGTTCCGGCCATGCCGCAAAACCTTTCGGCCCTGGCGTAAAGGTTTTCGGCCTTTACGACAGAGCTCCAGGTCTTCCCGCAAAAGTCCCGGGTCTTGCCGCAAAACGTTTCAGACATCCCGCAAAACGTTTCCGTGGAGACCGGAAGCCGGCGGAGAGGCTCGCCTGTGCCGTCCCGGTCCCCCGGCGGCGGGCAGTCCCTCAACGATGACGGGTTGGTTCGGCGAGGCTTGCCGATCGGGTGGAGAAATGAGACGCGGAGAGGGAAAAGTGAGGCGTCGGGCGCGTGCGTCTGAAAACGTTTGTCGGTCCGGGAACGTGGCGATTTTGCGCGGAGGGGGTCGTGCTGGAGCCAATCTCCCTGTCACCATGTCATCCATCAACGACTTCCTCCTCCGCAACGACCTTCGCATCGCCACCAATCCGTGCGTGAGCCCGGATTTCTGCCTCGACTGGCCGACGCTGCGCGCGCAACTCGTCGCCGGCGATCCGGCGGTGACGCGGTATCCGCAAAGCCGGTTCGCCACCGCGCAGGGTTTTTGGGAACTGACGGAAAACCGCCACGGCGACTGCGCCTGGGTGCTGTCGCCGGCGGCGGGCGTCGCCGACGCGGAGAACACGCTGGCGGAGGGCGCCGCGCTGGCGGATGGACGATGCGTGTTCCCCGCGACGTTCGAAAATCTCCTCGTGCTCAAGAACCGGATACAGGAGCGCGATGCCGGCTCGACGATTTTTCCGACGGCGGGCGCGCAACTCGGGCGGAGCACGCTGGGCATCGGGGCGCGGTTCACCACGCTGCACTGGCCCGCGGTGGACTGGGCGATGGCGGCGCTGGGCATCGGCGTGACGGCCAACCAGAACTCGATCCCCCGCGAACTGGTTTACGATGTCGGCGCCATGCTCGGCGGACGGCTCGACACGGTGCCGTTCCCGTTCATCGGCACGAGCGTGCCCGAGGGGCACCAAGGGCAGAGCGTCGAAGGGATGAGCCACGGTTGCGTGCTCGCGAAGCTGAAAACCGGGTTTCACCGGCGCGGCATCGCCTGGAGTTTTAATGCCGACCACCAGCCGATCGGCGGAAAATTCGACGCGCGCGAGGATGCGCTGGTGGCAGGCTGCGTGCTGGCGAGCTACATCACGTTCGACCTGTCGCCGGAGCTGGCGCAGACGCTCGCCCCCGCCTCGCCGCAGGCCGCGGCAGACCGGGTCAAGGCTCATGTGCCGGCGGAGCTGGTCGAAAAAGTGCGCGCGCGGGTGGCCGGCCTCGGGCTCGGGTTCGACGGAAAAACCGGCGTGGCGGCGCTCGACGAGGGGGCGTTCGCCTCGCTGCTGGCGACGGTGTGGCCGGCGATGGAAAAGATGAAGCGGCGCGACGAAAAGTACCGCGCAGCGCGCGAACGGCTTTTCACGACGGAGGCGGGGCGCGCGTACCTGCGCGAACTGTCGATCGACGAGTTGCCGGGGCTGACGACGCCGGAGACGACGGCGGTCATGCTCGCGCTGTGCGAGGCCCTGGAGATGACTGTGCATTTCGTGGCGCCGGCGTTCGGATTCCAGAAAAACATGCCGTATCCGGACAACGCGGCGTTGCGCGCGCTGATCGAAAAGCAGTGGGCGGTGTGCCGGGCGTTTGGCGCGAGCATCGGGTTTCACTCCGGCTCCGGAAAATCGGCCGGGAATTATCAGGTGATGGGCGCGGTGACGGGCGGGCGTCTGGAGATCAAGACGAGCGGGCGCTACACCTACGAGATGGGGCGGGCGCTGCACGCATCGACGGATGCGGGCGACCGGACGCTCTGGGAAGACTGGCACCGCTTCACGGTGGAGCTGGCGCTGGCGGGCGCGTTCAGCACGGACGAGACCGAGCGCCGGATGGCGCGGAGTTTTGTCATCGACGCGCTGGCGAAGGCCGGGCACGCGGGAACGTCCGCAGGAGCGGGGGCAACGGAGGCGGCGGTGTTTACCTCGCCGGAGTCGGCGCGGGCGGCGATCGGATCGCTGCCGGCGAGCCCGGAAAACATGTTCTGGTTCGAATACAATTTCCTGTACGTGCTCGCGGGCGGCGGCCGGGCGGAGAAGGCGGCGCTCGGCGACCACTCGCCGGCAGGCTACCGGCAGCGCGCGCGGTTTTATACGATCAGCGACGAGGCGCGGCTGCTCTACGCGAAAAACGTGGCGGACTACATCGTGTTTCTGGCGGAGAACACGGGGCTGGTCCCGCGCGAACGGTGCGCGGCGGCGGCGAAGGCGCTGGCGGGATACGCGACGCTGGCGGAGTTGCTGGCGGCGATCGGCGGATAGCGGCGGCAGACGCCCCTGTTGCCTGCTCCCGCAGCCTCTCCGCGTGGCACGGGCATCCTTGCCCGTGGGCGCGTTGCCCCTCCGCGGCCTCTGAAAACGCACCGGCGGCGCACGCGAATGGCAATGGCACCCGGCCCGACGAGGCCGGTGACAGGAAGGCGAGCGGGCATAACCGTCAGATCAACTCCGTATTTATCCTGATGTTACATCCTGAATATTACGCTATTGCACTTCGCCCCCGCCCGGTGTCTGCTGGCCACTCTCCCGGGCGGCTCCCTGCCACGTCGTCCGCCAGGCCAGGTTCCACCATCGGAGAGCCGGGCCGTGGTGCGGCGACCATGCCGCTGTCCTGCAAAAACCTTTTGTATCCATACAAAATGACACCGATATCTTCAATCAAAGCCATGCTTCCGGCCCTCGCCCGTTTTGCGGCCTACATTGCCGGAATCCTGTGCATTTCATACCTCATCTACCGGGATGCCCGGAGCGGTCCGGAGCGATTCGGGGAGACTTCATGGGTGGAGATGACGCAACTGGTGGTGCTCCTCGTCTCGACCGTGACCGGCCTGCGGATCTGGCGCGGCGGATCGGAAATCCGGCACGCCGCCCTGCTGCTTGCGACCTTTGCGGGGGTTTCCTTCATCAGGGAATGCGACGCCTTTCTCGACGAATATGTCTTCGACGGCTGCTGGCAGGTGCTCGTGTTTTCCATCCTCGCCATCGTCTTTTTCCACATCTGGAAAAACCGGCTGTCCTTGCTGGCCGGCATGAAACTTTACCTGCCTTCCTCGGCCTGCGGCCTGTTCATGGGCGGTTTTCTGACTACCTATGTGTTCTCCCGCCTGTTCGGCACCCGGTATCTCTGGCGGACGGCGTTGCAGGAGGGTTACGTCAAGATCGCCAAGACGATGGCGGAAGAAAGCACCGAACTCTTCGGGTATGCGTTGCTGCTCTTTTCCGTGATCGAGATGGCGGTGATGGCCCGCACACTCGCGGCCCATGCTGCCCGCCCTCCCCCCGTGCCGGACCGGTAAGTCACGAAGTCCGGATCGACATCATCGTCGGGCGGGGTATCCGATGTTCCCATGCGCGTCCTCATTGCTCTCGACAAGTTCAAGCACTCGCTCACCGCCCCGCAGGCATGCGACGCCGTCGCGGACGCGCTGCGCGAGACCCGGCCCGGATGGTCGCACGATATCTGCCCGCTCACCGATGGCGGCGACGGGTTTTGCGAAATCCTCACCCGCGCCGCCGGCGGGGGTTTTGGGAAAATGCGGGTCGAGGGGCCGCGCGGGGAGCCGGTCGAGGCCGGCTTCGGGATCGTACCCGTTTCCTCATTACGTCCGGAAATCCGCCGGCGACTCGGGTTGCCCGGCGACGAGGCCGGCGAGGCCGCGGAGGGCGGCGCCGGCGCCACGGTCGCTCTCGTCGATCTCGCCCGGGCCAGCGGCATCGTGTTGCTGCCGCCGGAAAAACGCGACCCATGGAAAACCTCGACTTTCGGCGCCGGGCAGCTCCTGCGGGAAGCGATTCGCCGGCGGCCCGCCGCCCTCGTGCTCGGCATCGGCGGCAGCGCCACCAGCGACCTCGGCGTCGGCGCGCTCGCCGCTCTTGGCATCGAGTTTCTCGATACACACGGCCGGCCGCTGTCGCCCTTCTCGTGCGGACTCGCTCCCGCCCGCTGGGGAAAAATCCGCCGTATCGGCGGTCGCTGGCATCCGGCCTGGCCGCCGCTCTTCATCGCTTGCGACGTGACCAATCCGCTCCTCGGCCCCGACGGCGCGGCCGCCGTTTACGGTCCGCAAAAGGGACTGGCCGTCGCGGACATCCCGGCAATGGACGCCGCCGCCGCCCGCATGGCGCGGCTGCTCTGCGAATTTGCCGGACAGCCGCTCTCGCTCGCCGACACGCCCGGCGCCGGCGCGGCGGGCGGCACCGCGTTCGGGCTGCTCTGCGTGGCCGGAGGAACGGGGACGGCGGGGGCGGCGGGAGTGGCGGGAACGCGCCTCGTGCCGGGCAACGCGTTCGTTTCCGCCTGGCTCGATCTCGACGCCCGGATCGCCGCCGCCGATCTCGTCATCACCGGCGAAGGCAGTTACGACGCCAGTTCGCTTTCCGGCAAGGGCCCCGGCGCGCTCGTTGCCCGCGCCCGCGAACTCGGGAAGCCGACGCGTGTTTTCTGCGGCCGGGCCGACGCCGTCACGGGCGCCGATGCGGGCGTGCATGTCATCACGCCGGCCGGCATGCCGCTGGAACAGGCTCTGTGCGAGGGCGCCGCAAATCTGGCGCGCGCCACGCGCGAGGTATTCTGACGTGGTACGGGCATCCCTGCCCGTGGACGGCGCGCCGCGCCGCCCTCCGGCTCCCCGGATCATGGGCAAGGATGCCCATGCCACTCCGGAACACGGGCAAGATGCCCGTGCCACCTGCCGCCGTCCCTACGGTTTCAGCACGTACAGCGACACGCGGCGGTCGCTCTGCGCCTCGATCAGCGTGGCGGCGGGGTTTTCCACGTAGGCGTCGTAGGCTTTCTTGCCGGCCTCCAGGGTGGTGACGGGTTGCCGGTTGATCTTCGTGATGATGTCGCCTCGCGAGAGGCCGGCCACCGCCGCCGGATATCCGCGCTGCACTCCGAGCACGAGCAGGCCGGTGTCGTCCTCGAGCTGGTTTTCGCGAGCGAAGGCGCGTGATACTTTCCGCACGGTCAGCCCCCACTTTTCAAAGGCCCATTCCTCGCCCTGGCGGCTTTCGAGTTTTTCGGTGACGATCGCGTGGTGCGTCGTCTGCTCGCCGCGTTTCACGACGAGTTTCACCGTGGAGCCGACGGGCTGGCTGGCGATGCGGTTGAGGATTGGTGGCAATTGTTCGGGGAAACGTCCGTCCACCGCCGCGCCGTCGAGCGACAGCACGATGTCGCTGCCGCGCAGCCCGGCCTTCGCCGCCGGCGAGCCGGGATCGACGCTGTTGACGAGCAGTCCGGTGTTCTGTTTCAGCGCGTAAAAACTCTCCAGGTCCTGCAACGCGCCCGGCACGATGCCGATGTAGCTGCGCGTGATCGCGCCGTCGCGGGCCAGCCCCTGCAGGACGCGGTGCGCCGTGGAGGCGGGGATGGCAAAGGCGAGGTTGTCGGCGCCGAGATATCCGCGCGAGTTGATGCCGACCACTCGGCCGTCGGCGTCCACCAGCGGCCCGCCGGAGTTGCCGGGGTTGATCGCCGCGTCGGTCTGCAACCAGGTGTTGAAGAGGCCGGTTTCGTAGCCCTTGACTCCGCGGTTGTCGGAAAAATAGCGGCGGTTGTTGGAGATGATGCCGCGTGTCACCGTGCGCGTGAGGCCGTGCGGCGTGCCGACGGCGTAAACCGTCTGGCCCGGATACAGTTTTTCCGAATCGCCAAACTCGGCCCAGGTAAAGGTCAGGCCGCGGCGTTTCATGTGGTCGAGGTCGAGCCGCAGGAGCGCGAGGTCCGTCCAGTGGTCCCAGCCGACGAGTTTCGCGTTGACGCGCTCAAGGTTGGCCAGCGTCACGGACAGCTCGACCGCTCGCGGGCTGGCCACGTGGGCGTTCGTCAGGATCAGGCCGTCGTCGGACAATATCACCCCCGAGCCCACGCCGGCGATGAACCGCCGCGTCCCCGCCTCGAACGATTCTTCGCGCACGTCGATGCGCACCACGGCTTCGAGCAGGCGGTTGAAACCTTTCGACATGCCGGCCGAGTTGACCGAGGCGGGCGCTTCCTCCCCTCCCCCCCCCCCGCCGACGCCGCCGACGCCCGCGCAACCGCCGAAAAACAGTGCGACGGCGGCGGCGGCAGTGATTGACCGGGCAAGGGTTTCCTTCAACGTGGCGGGTTTTATCGCATTTATCCGATGGCTACGCATTGCAAAGATTACGACTTCCTCACGATCGAGCCTCACTGGCAAACCTTCTGGGAAGAAAACCGCTCCTTTCGCGCCGGAAACGACACGTCGAAACCCAAATACTACGTGCTCGATATGTTCCCCTATCCTTCGGGCGCGGGCCTGCACATCGGCCATCCGGAGGGCTACACCGCCACCGACATCATTGCCCGTTACAAGCGCGCCCGCGGCTTCAACGTCCTGCACCCCATCGGCTGGGACGCCTTTGGCCTGCCCGCCGAGCAGCACGCCGTCAAGACCGGCACCCACCCCGCCTCCAACACGCGGAACAACATCGCCAACTTCCGCCGGCAGATCAAGGCGCTCGGCTTTTCCTACGACCGGGAGCGCGAGATCGACACCACCGACCCGCGCTACTTCCGCTGGACGCAGTGGATTTTCCTGCAGCTCTTCAAACGCGGCCTCGCCTACGTGGACGAGCGCCCCGTCTGGTGGTGCCCCGAACTGCGCACCGTGCTCGCCAACGAGGAGATTGTTGATGGCAAGTCCGAAGTCGGCGGCTACCCCGTCGAACGCCGCAACCTCCGCCAGTGGGTGCTGCGCATCACCGCCTACGCCGAACGTCTGCTCGCCGACCTGAAGGACGTTGACTGGCCCGACTCGACAAAACGTATGCAGGAAGCCTGGATCGGCCGCAGCGAAGGCGCGGAAATCCTCTTCCGCCTAGAGGACGAAATGCTCGGCGACCTGAAGGTCTTCACCACGCGCCCCGACACCCTTTTCGGCGCCACCTACATGGTCATCGCGCCCGAACACCCGCTCGTGGACGCGCTCACCACGCCCGGCCAGCGCGAGGCCGTCGCCGCCTATCGCAAACGCGCCGCCGTCAAGAGCGACCTCGAACGCACCGACCTGGCCAAGGGCACGAAAACCGGCGTGCCCACCGGCTCGTTCGCGATCAATCCGGTCAACGGGCAACGCATCCCCGTTTGGGTCGCCGACTACGTGATCATGGGCTACGGCACGGGCGCGATCATGGCCGTGCCCGCGCACGACCAGCGCGATTGGGAATTCGCCAAAAAATTCGCCCTGCCGATCATCCCTGTCGTTACCCCTCCCCCTCCCCCCCCCGGCGCGCCCGAAGCCGATCCCGACAAGGCCGCGTTCGAGGCCGACGGCGTCTTGAATACCAACTCCGGCCCCTACGCCGGCCTGACCGTGGCCGAAGCGAAAAAACGCATCATCGCCGACCTCGCCGCCCGCCACCGCGGCGCCCCCACCGTCAACTACAAGCTCCGCGACTGGCTCTTCTCGCGCCAGCGCTACTGGGGCGAACCCTTCCCCATCGTGTGGGTCAGCGAAGCCGACTACCAGGCCGCCCTCGCCGCCGCCACGCCCGAGCGCCGCGCCGATTTCCCGCGGACGCCCGTCACCTATACGGAGAACGCCGCGTCCGGCTCCGGGCTTGCGTCCGGTTCCGGTTCCGGTTCCGACTCCGGGCTTGGGTCCGGGCATGTCAGCAAAACCTGGTACGCGCTCCCGCTGCCAGCCTCCGCGCTCCCGCTCACGCTGCCCGAAGTCGAGAGCTACCTGCCCAGCGGCACCGGCGAAAGTCCGCTCGCCAACGTCACCGGCTGGCTCGAAATCTGGCTCGACGCCGCCACCGGCGAAGCCGTCCCCGCCACCGCTCCGCGCCCCGAAGGCGCGGCCTGGATTCGCGCCCGCCGCGAGACCAACACCATGCCGCAGTGGGCCGGCTCCTGCTGGTATTACCTGCGCTTCGTCGATCCGGAAAACGACGACGCCTTCGCCTCGCCCGGGTTGCTGAAATACTGGGGCATGCCCGATCTCTACGTCGGCGGCGCCGAGCACGCCGTCCTTCACCTCCTCTACGCGCGCTTCTGGCACAAGGTCCTCTTCGACATCGGCGCCGTGCAACAAGCGGAGCCCTTCACCCGGCTCTTCCACCAGGGCATCATTCTTGGCGAGGACGGCGAAAAGATGTCCAAGAGCCGCGGCAACACCGTCAACCCGGACGACATCATCCGCACGCACGGGGCCGACACGCTGCGCCTCTACCTCATGTTCCTCGGCCCGCTCGAGGCGACAAAACCGTGGAACCCGCACGGCATCGAGGGCGTGCACCGCTTCCTGCAAAAAGTCTGGCGCCAGGTCATCGACAAGGACGGCAACGTCAGCGCCGGGCTCACGATCGACGTTGACGCCATCGAGGCGCCCGACCTCGAAAAGCTCCTGCACGAGACGATCAGGAAAGTCGGCGAGGACATCGGGAACCTGCGATTCAACACGGCGATTTCGCAGATGATGATATTCGCCAACGCGCTCCAGAAAGCGCCGACCGTGCGCCGCCGCACCATGCTGGCGTTCCTGAAGCTGCTCGCGCCCTTCGCGCCGCACCTGAGCGAGGAACTCTGGTCGCGCCTCGGCCAGCAGGGCACGATCCTCGCCGCGCCGTGGCCGGAGTACGATCCCGCCAAACTCGTGGCCACCGAACAAAAAATCGTGCTCCAGGTGAACGGCAGGAAGCGCGCCGAACTCCTGCTCCCCGCCGGAGCCCCGCAGGAGGCCGCCCTCGCCGCCGCGCAAGCCGCGCCCGAGGCCGCGCCGCACCTCGCCGGCAAGGAGATCCGGAAAGTGATCTACGTCCCCGGCCGCATCCTCAACCTCGTGGTCGGGTAGTGACCAGTCCAAGGTCGAAGGTCGGAAAGTCGAAAGTCATCAGCGGCCCGCCGGAGCGGGCCAACCTTGCCAACTGCCCCGCGTAGCGGGGCCGCGGTAAGCGTAAGCGTGAGTGCCCCCTCCCCCCAGCGCCGGAAGAGTGATAAAGTGGAAGGATGAGCACCAGCGACATCAGAGCGGAAGACCAAGGGGAGAAGAACGAGCAACAAGACAGG
>JAISAX010000843.1 GCA_031266495.1 Opitutaceae bacterium | reverse complement strand
GGTTTTGTCGGGACGCCGCTTCGTTCGGTGCGGATGTTTTCCCGGACTTCCTTGCCCCAGTATTCCTCTGCGGTCGCGCGGACGGTTATCATTTCGCTGTCCGCCTTGACGCGCGTCGTGTGGCCGTCGAGCCAGAGGATGTTGGCCGTCGCGCCGGGGTGCCGGAAATCAACAACAACGTCCTTCAGGCTGCTCCACGGCTCGCGCACGAATGGACGCCATTGCGTGTCGCCGGCCGTATTCAGGTTGTCCGTACAGAACACGGTTCTGGATGGTGTCGGGACGGCGTCGAATCTGACCCAGCGCGTGTAACCGCCTCCGTTCCACGAGAGCGCGTAGTTGTTGTAGCCGTAACCGAAGAGGTTTTTTTTGAGCGCCGGACACATGAAGACCGGCACGTCGGTGGCGGCCGTGAACGCCCAGAAGTTGCCCGTTTTCAGGTAGCCCGCGAGGGGCGCCAGTTGCCCGATCCACGTTTCGGAATCGCGCCAGTTCGCGCCGCCTACATCGCCGTAGTTGAATACGTTTACAACGTATCCCCTGTTTTCGAGCGTCCACAGTTGCGAGGCGTTCCCGATCTGGCGCAGGTTTGACGTGCATTGCGCCGCCCGCGCCGACTCGCGCACTCGCCCCACCGCGGGAATGATGATCGCCGCGAGGATGCCGATGATGGCGATGACAGTCAAAAGCTCGATCAATGTGAATCCGTCTCGTGAATACGTAATGTCTCGGGTTTTCATGGGAAGGGGGGGGGGGGGGTCAACTGCTTTTGCGCGCCACCAGTTCGCCGCGGACCTGGTTTTCGAGCGGGACGGCGGCGGGGCCGTCCTTGAGGAGGCGGGCGAGGACGGCAAATGCGGTCGCCCCCATGTTTTCAAAGGGCACGCGGTAGGTTGTCAGCGGGAGTTCGCCGGGCGCGGTGGCGAGCGTGAAGTCTTCCATGCCGGTGATTTTGAGTTTTTTGGGGATGGCAATGCGCCGGGCGGCAGCCACGCGGGCGAGGCCGCGGGCGAGAAAATCGTTGACGCACACCACGCCGTCCACCGTGGAGGCCGCGTCGCGCGTTCCGCAACGGTCGAGGTAATGGTCGGCCAGATACACCGATTCGGCGACCGGATCCGTGTAGTCGGGGTTCATGGCCATTTCCAGCATCACATGTTCGTCGCGGACGGGCAGGCCGGCTTCCTCCAGCGCGGCGCGGTAGCCGAGGTAACGGTCGCGCACCGACGGGACGCGGGCGTAGTTGGCCAAAAATCCGATTCGTTTCGCGCCGCGTTCCAGCAGGTGCCGCGTCATGGTGTGGCCGGCGTGGTAACCGTCGAGAATCACGGACGGTTTTTCCAGCCCGAGCAGGTTGACCTCGGCGAGCACGACGGGGAATTTCACGTCGAGCAGCGCCTGTGAAAACCGCACCTGCTCCTGGCCCGACAGGAGCAGCGGATACACCACCGCGCCGCGCACGTCGAACTCCGAGAGGCGCGATACGAATTCGATTTCCTTGCGGAAATCCGCGCCCGAGCCGAGGAGCACGACGCGTCTCCCGGCCTCCTGCGAGGCGTCCTGAAAGCCTTTTATCGTGCGCCAGATGCCTTCGTGTTTTTCGCTCGGGTAAATGAAGGCGAAGGCATCCAGCTCCACCGGCGTGGCGACGTCCTGCCGTTGTATCGTATTTTTGATGACGCGGGTGCCGGCGCGTTTGCGGCGCTCGACCAGCCCCTCGTGCGCGAGGCGGGCGACGGCTTTGCCGATCGTGGTGCGGCTGCAACCAAACTCTTCCGTCAACTCCATCTCGGAGGGGATCGTCGCCCCGAGCGCCCATGCGCCGCCGAGGATCTTGTCCTCAAGAATCCTGTACACGCTTTCGAGCTTGGAGCCGGAGGGATCTGAACCGGAGGGATCGGAGAGGGTGCGGGTGTTGGCGCGGGCATGGGTGCGGGTGGATTCCATTTGTCATACATAATCGGAATAAAAATTACATTGGCCAGAAAAAAATACAGCGCTTCCCGGTTTTTTTTCTCTCTCCCGTCTGCCTGCCTGATCCGGGGATGCGCGATTTGAGCATGACGCCGCCGCCGGACTTCTCTTCTGTTCCCCCCCCTTCCCTGACACATTTTCCCGATGAATCTTGCAAAACACTGGGCTGCCCAACTCGACGATTACGTGATCGACCTCGCCTGGTCGCCCGATGGTGAACAACTCGCCGTCGCGTCCGCCGCCGGTCCGGTTGCGCTGTTCGACTCTGCCGACGGTGCACGCGCCGATCTTCCCGGCCACGATGACGGCGCCAACTGCCTCGCGTGGCATCCCGCCTTCCCGATTCTCGCCTCCGGCGGGCAGGACGGCTCCGTGAAATTCTGGGATACGTCCACCGACCAGCACATTACCACCGCCCGCCTCGGTTTCGCCTGGGTCGAGCATCTCGCCTGGCAACCGGCGGCGTCCACCGCCTCCGCGTCCACCGCCGCCGCACTGACCGCGCCCGCGCTGGCCGCCGCCGCCGGACGTTCGCTCGTCCTGCTCAACGCCGATGGCTCCACCCGCCACACCTTCGCGTCCGCCCCGCGCACACTTTGCGCGCTTGGCTGGCATCCGCGCGGACACACGCTCGCCGCCGCCCACTTCGGCGGCATCCGGCTGCTCGCGTCCGATGGTGATTTCGGCCTGCGCCAGGAATTTTTTTATACCAATGGCGTCCACGCCCTCGTCTGGTCGCCGCCCGACGGGCGCTGGCTCGTCTCGGGCAACCAGGACCGCAGCGTCCACCTCTGGCTCCCCGACGAGAACCAGGAATTCCACATGAGCGGCTACGAGAGCAAGGTGAAGGACCTCTCCTTCGAGCGCACCGGGCGCTGGCTCGCCACCGGCGGCGGCCAGGATGCCTGCCTCTGGGATTGCTCGGGCGCCGGCCCCGAGGGGCGCGAACCGTTGCTGTTCCCGCACGACGCCCGCGTCTGCGCCGTCACTTTCCAGAATGCCCGCAACCTCCTCGTCACTGCGGCGCAGGATGGCGGCGTTTCGCTCTGGGACCCCGGACGTCCGCAGCCGTTGTGCGCCAGCATCAGGCTGCCCGCCGCCGCCGCGCGCCTCGCATGGTCCCCCGACGACAGCCACCTGGCCATCGGCACGGAGAAAGGCATTATCTACGTGCTCAAGGTGGAAAACTGATAACTGACGTTACGCGGTTCGACTGTAGGGGCTTCGCTTGCGACGCCCGCGCCAGGCGAAGAGAATGGGCGAATCTCCCGTTGCGTCAGGTCCTCACGGGCTTCGCAAGCGAAGCCCCTACCTTCGGCCTGCGTAACATCAGTGAAATAACTGATGTTACGCATGCAGCCGGTCCGGGGAGAGCACGCGTCTCGCGTGCTGGCTTGGGCGTCTCGCCCAAGCCTTTTCTGCCGAACCGAACCGAACCGACCCGTGTTCGGCGCGACGCCGAACACAGCCCGCGAGCCGCGTGCTCTCCCCGGACCGGTTCGGATCGTCAGCAAAATACCCTCGTCTGCGTAACATCAGTGAAATAAACGGTGCCTTGGCGTTTCAACCGCGCCCCGTCCGGTGGCCCCTGCGTATCCACATTCCGATTATCAGCATCAACAGTCCCGTCGCGGCAGCATAGGTGCCCGGTTCAGGCACGGCCGCAAGGCTGGTCAACGCCACCACGCGAAAACCGTAGCCGCTGTTCTCGGTGACCGGAGCGTTGGAGGCGCGCCACGGGGACGTGAGGTCGCCGGCGTCGTCGTAGAACGCCCCGCCACGCAACACACGGTTAGTACTATACATAAAAGCATCATTCCACTCCCAGACGTTGCCGCCCTGCTGGTACGTCCCGTAAAATGAATTCGCTCCGTCCACCAGGTCGTAGTGGTTCACTTCCGTCAGATACGAGTCCGGGAACGCATAGCCGTCTCCGTCGTTGTAGTTCGCCGTGCCGCCGTTATCCTTTGTGCCTGCGACCAGCGTGCCCGTCATCGGATACTGCCGATACGTGCCGGCGTCGTTTCCGTCGTAATAGGCGGCTTTATACCACTCGTCCTCGCTCGGCAGCGCCCACAGCGTCCCGGGGATCGCGTCCAGTGTCCGCGTCACACTGGTGCCATTAGTCGGGGTCTCTCCTCCTCCGAGGAGGTTGTACACCCCCGTCTCCGTGCCTCCCGTCGTCAGCCAGTTCGTGAACCTCATCGCATCGTAAAACGACACAAAGTTCACCGGCTTCAGGTCATACCCGGCCCTCACCATATACTTGCTACCGTCGGCACCCCCGCTATTCAGCGTGATGCCTCCTCCGTAGGCGTCGCTCCCCATGTTGCTATTGTAAAGCGACAGCGTGTTCGCCCCGCCGCTGTCCACCGCGTTCAGAAACGCCGCATACTGTGCGTTCGTCACCTCGTACGTACCGATCTGGTATTCGTAGCTGACTGCTCCGTAGCCGGTGCCGTCCGCCGCGTTGCCGGCATCGCCCACGGTGACGGTGGACATTTCGATGATCTGCGAGCCGGGCACCGCGGCATAGGCCACCCCCGTCAGCGTGAGGACCGCCGCGAACAGCGCGGCGGCATGGTTTTTATGGATTCTGTTTCTGATCCTGTTTCTCATGATGTTTTCAGTCTTTCTGTTTTTCAGCGTTTCAGTCTTTCAGCGTTTCAGTTTTCAGCCTTTTCCACCGTCACGGGACAATGGTCGTAAAAATTTCGGTCCAGGGGCCTTTTTCGCCGCGGGTGTTTTCCCAGCGCAGGGCGAAACACAGGTGCAGGCCGCGTTCCTCGTCGGGGAGGATAATTTTTAAAGGGCTGCGCGTGTCGAACGTGCTGCGCTTGAGCTGGCTGATGCTCGTGGCCACTTGCCCGACGGGGAACACGTCATGAATGCACTCCACGCCGTGATAAAAATCGGGCTTGGCGTGGCCTTCCGTGCCTTCGGCGCTCCACCAGATGCCCGTCTCGCGGGGCACGCCCGTGGGGCGGTGATCGACGCGCGGGGCGGTGTCGGGGATGGGGACGCGGGTGCGGCCTTCCTTGTGGATGTGCAGCCCGAGCGCCTGCCGGTCGGCATTGGTCACGGCGTCGTCGGGGTCGAGCCGCTGTTTGACGAACTTGCGGATCGTCTTGACGAGCGTGGCGCGGGCGTCGTCCTTGGCGCGGATGGCCACGCTGGTGCGCGTCGCGGGGTTGCAGACCACCGCCCAGGCGTCGCGCCACCCGGCCTGCGCGGCCATGAGCGCGTCG
>JAISAX010000742.1 GCA_031266495.1 Opitutaceae bacterium | reverse complement strand
TTGTCCCATTTTACAAAGCGGTCCTGGTTGTCTGTCGTGACAAATTTGTGACGGGCCACATGGCCGTCAACGAAGGCATAGTTGAGGTCGCGGGGCGTGGTGCTGTCCACGCCGGCTGCCCATGTGTTGCCTTTGTCGTCCCAGCGCAAATCGGCCTGGACGCCCGCGACACAGGCGGCGTCGCAATAAACGGAGCCGGATGCGCGGTGGCGCAAGAGGACGAGTTGGCTCGGGCGGGTAATCGCACTTACATTACGCTGGACGCAAAATATGTTCATCGCCCAGGTGAGGGTCGTGTTGGATGGAATGGAGAGGGGACATTTGAATACGTCCGGCGGGACGGGGGTGTCGGCGATTTGCGTGTTCACATAGGGCGCGATGGTTTTCACCCAGTTGTCGGCGGCACCCGTGGTGAGCGCGCTCTGGATGACATTGGGGGGGGGATTTCCGTTGGTCGGGTCAACGCCGTCTTGCCTCGGGAAAATGTCTTTGCTGTCGGCGGCGGCCATGAGGAGGGCGGTGGCGATTTGGCGCATGTTGGAGGCGCATCGGGCGGCCTTGGCCGTGGTGCGGACTTTTCCAACCACGGGAATGATGATGGCCGCCAGGATGCCGATGATGGCGATGACCGTCAGCAGTTCGATCAATGTGAATCCGTGGCGGGAATGAGGGTGGCTGGTATTCAAGAGGTGTGTGGTTTGCATGAGGGGGGGGAGGGGGGCTTGTAGTTGTCAGGCTGTGACTACTCCACTTCGCCGGCGGAGAGGAAAACGTATTCGCGGTAGCGGGGCCAGACGTCGGGGTCGCGGAGCGTGGGGCCGGCGGGTTCGGCGGCGGGAGGCGGATGGATGGGGGTGAGCGAGGCGCCGGGGCCGATGGCGAAGAAGGCGGTGTCGTGCGCGGGGATGGTCACGGGGCGGCGGGCGTTGCCGGGAAGGGTGACGGTGGCCGTGCGGGGTTCGGCGGCGTGGTTGACGGCGACGAGCACCTGGTCGCCAGGCTTGCCGATGAGGCCGGTTTCCACGTCGAGCGCGGCGGCGGCGGCGGTGCCGAGCATGGGCCGGGTGCCGGTGAAATCGGCGAGGGTCTGACCGAAGTCGGCGGAATTGAGTTGGGGGAGCGTCCAGGCGGTGTGGGGGATGCCGGCGCGGGTGAGTTTTTCGCGGACTGCGCCGGGGTCGGGCGCATCGGGGATTTCGATGAGGGCGAGGCGTCCGCCGCGTTTCACGAAGCGGGCGAGGGCGGCGGTTTCGCCGGCCTTGAGGGTGAGCGGATCGGGGAGGACAAGGGTTTTTATTTCGGGGTGCGTATCCAGTTCTTCGATGCGGAGGAGCCAGCGGGGGGCGAGGTTGCGGCGGAGGAGTTCGCGGTGCGGGGTGACGATGGCGGCGTTCCAGTCCTCGCGGTCGTCGCCGATGGTGTAGAGGGCGCGGGGGAGGTGGATGGCGAGGGGCGTGGGGACGGGGGGCGTGGCCTGGGCGCGGTCGAAGAGGGCGTTGTACGCGGCGTTGGCGCTGCGGATGTCGGGGAGGACTTCGGGCCACATCATGCGGCCGGGGGTCCGGTTGTCGGGGCGCTCGAAGTAGGCGAAGCCGGCGTAGTCGTCGCGTTCGTTGTATCCGTACTGGATGGACAGAGCGCGACGGAGGAGCATGCTGCCGACGAGTTCGCGCTTGGTCCAGGGGTAGCGGACGGGGTGGTTGTCGCGGCGTCCGACGAGGTAGTGGATGAAGATGGGGCGGCGGGTGGTGGCGGGCATGTCGCGGGCGAGGTCGAGGTCGGCAAGGACGCTGTAGATGCCGAAGCGGTGGGTCTCGGTGGCGACGAGGTCGGCCCAGGCGTAGTGGCGGGGGTCGAGTCCGCGGCGTCCGACGCTGACGTAGGGTTTCCCAACGGCTTGCACGAAGTTGTGCTGCTTGAGGAGGATGGCGATCCAGGCGTCGGGGATTTTTTGACGGATGATGTCGGCGACGATTTTGGCGCCGTTGGCGACGTATTCGCCCCGAAAATCCTGCCAGGCGGCCCAGTCGGGGTCGGCGTTGGTTTTGTTTTTGCGCGGGGGGTCGGGCCAGCGGATGGCGCCGGTTTCGCGTTGTTGCCAGTCTTGCCAGGCGGCGCGGGCCAGGGCGTCGTAGCTGGCGACGTGGCCTTCGAAGAGGTCGAAGAAGAAGGGGGACCAGAGGAGGAAGACGGGGTGGAGTTTGCCGTCCTCGCCGCGGACGCGGAGGTAGGCGGGGGTTTCGACAAAGTGGCGGGCAAGGTCGGTCCAGATGTCGCGGTAGCGGGCCTGCGTCCGCGGTGCGAAGAGGACGGGGCTGGACATCCACTTCGGGTAGCGGGGCGCGCCGATGGGTCGCCCGGAGGCGTCTTCCATCAGCGGGAGGTCGCTGTAAAGATCTTCGCCGGTGGAGAGCTGGAGGCGATAGATGTTGAAGGCGGCCTGGAGGCCGTGGTTGCGAAAGAGGTCGAGTTGCCAGGTCTGGGCGGTGTTGAACTGGGCGTTGTCGCGGTGGCCGAGGCGGAGGGTGTGCAGGTTGATGGAGGAGTCGAGGTCCTGGAAGGTGGCGGTGTAGCCGAGTTCCTGGAGGAGGCGGGCGTCGGCGCGGATGGTGTCGGGGAGGTCGCGGATGCGGCGGGTGTAGTAGATGATGCCGTTCCAGGGGGCGCCGGTGGCGAGGCGGTACGGGGCGATGGTCGCAGGGTCGGGCGCGGGTGGAGGGGGGGGGAGGGGGGGGAATTGTCCGTCGGCGGTGTGCTGTTTTTTCCAGTCGGCAATGGCGGTGGCGTCGCCGAGTGCGAGCTGGAGGAGGTTGATGCGGTCGCCGCCGGGGCGATGGGGGGCGGTGAGGGTGATGTCGAGCGTGGCGGTGGTGGCGGTGGCGTCGGCGGTGGCGGCGGGCGAGGCGATGAGGTCGGGGGGGAGGGGGGGCGTGGTGAGGATGTGGAATTGCTTGAAGGTGGTCCGGTCGCGGAGGTCGGGAAATGTGGCGACGGCGCGGCCGTTGACGTTGAGGGTGAGGTCGAGTGTGGCGCCGTTTTCGTTGACGGTGATGAGGCCGAGCTGGAGCGGGGCAGGAGTTGTCGCGGCGGCGCGTGTCGTTGGGAATGGGATACGCAGGCGGAGGGTTTGCGCGGCGGCGGAGGTGGGGGCGGTGCGGAGGACTTCCTGTTGTCCGTAATACCAGTTGCCGAGGCGCCAGACTTGCGCGGGCGCGGCGAGGGCCGGTCGGTCGGCGGAGCCGGCGCGGAGGAGGGTGAGGCCGGGTTGTTGTTCGATGCCTCCGGCAGGTGGCTGGAGTGACATGGCGGCGGCTGGCAGAGCGGCCACGAAGGCGGGCAGGAGTATGGCGGGCGGGAGTCGCATGGGAATGGTGTCGGTTGTCCTGCCGCGGCATCCGGCAGGCAAGCGGGGACGCGCGATCAGGTTGCCCTGGATTCAGCCTGTTGAACGGCAATGGCACGACCCCGCCAAACCCGCGCCAGGTATGCGCGTACCCGTCGCGGGTATGGCCATACCTGTGACAGGTATGAGCATACCTGCGACAGGTGCGTCCAAACCTGCGGCAGGTTTGCGCATACCCGCGACAGGTATGATCAAACCTGCGGCAGGTATAGCCATACCCGCGACGGGTATGCGCATACCTGCGACGGGTATGGCCATACCTGGCGCAGGTTTTCGCCCCCCTCCGCCTTGCCGCCGGATACCCGCATCTCCCCAACGCGATTATTCGCAACAACATAAAACAATAGAACAAAAAACAGAAATGAAGATCGAAATGAATACACAAAAGAAGACAGGAACGGCGGCGCTGCTGGCGGCGCTTGCAATGACAGGGGCCGTGACGGCCCGGGGCGCCGATGTCGGCACCGATTACCTGGGCGATCCCTCGCTGATGGTGGCGGTGACAGGCGGCAGCGAGTCGCGCACGCACGAAAACGGAAGCGGAACCTACGGAGCGGTGAGCTACGACTACTCCATAGGGAAATACGAGGTGACGAACGCGCAGTATGCGAAGTTCCTGAACGCGGTCGGGGTAACGACGACCGACAATGATCTGCTACTGTATAACCCGGAGCAGCTCAATTATGGGCTGACCTGGAGCGGCGACCAGTTTGGCGGGGACAACCGTCCGGTGGTGTATGTGAGTTTATATGACGCGATGCGATTCGTGAACTGGCTGACGAACGGAGGGACGACAGACTCCGATACGGAGAGCGGGCTATATGCGTTTTCCGGCGTCAACACCCTGACGAGCACGCCTGATCACGCGACGAGCACCGGGTGGGTGATAGCGAACCAGAACGAATGGTACCGGGCCGCGTATTACAACGGAGAGGGCGGTTTTTGGGATTATGCGACGCAGAGCAACGACCACAGCGGTGATCGGGATGCCAGTAACGGGCAGAACTCCAAGGATAGCGGGAATGGCAATGTCGCGCTGGAGGCGGGAAGTTTCATCTATGCGACATCGTTTTTTGGAACGTATGACCAGGGAGCCAACGTATGTGAATGGAATGAAGAGCGTGTGGTGCGGGGCGGCGGGTTTAACAACGTCGAGTCCATCACCGCATACGATAACCCTGCTCTCGGAGCGGCGAATCAGGCCAACTACATCGGCTTCCGTGTTGTCCGTCTGATGGCCGTGCCTGAACCGGGTATGGTGGCCGGCGTGCTGGGAGGGGTGGCGCTTGTCATTGGAGTTTGGGTACGGCGGAGCCGTCGCACCCTTTAGCCCTTCCCTGATATTACGCAGGAAAGGGTTTTGGGGCCGGTCCGGGCCGGTCCGGGGAGCGCACGCGTCTCGCGTGCCGGCCTGGGCGTCCCGCCCAGGCCTTGGCTGACGAGCCGAGGCGGTTCGACTGGTCTCGGCTCGTCATCAAAACCCTCGGCAGGAGCAGACGGGGTGGCGGTCGCCGTGGACGTTGTCCACGCGGCCGACGGCGGGCCAGAACTTGGCCTCGCGCGCGAAGGCGCTCGGGAAGGCGGCCTGCTCGCGCGTGTAGGGGTGCGTCCACTCGTCGGCGCAAACAGCGGCGGCGGTGTGCGGGGCATTCTTCAAGAGGTTGTCGAGCTTGTCGGATTCGCCGCTGGCCACGGCCTGCATTTCGCCGTGGATGGAGATGAGCGCGTCGCAAAAACGGTCGAGCTCGGCCTGCGTCTCGCTCTCCGTCGGCTCGATCATGAGCGTGCCGGGCACGGGGAAGGAGAGCGTGGGCGCATGGTAGCCGTAATCCATCAGACGCTTGGCAACGTCCTCGGCTTCGACTCCGTGTTTTTTCCAGCCGCGCAGGTCGATGATGCATTCGTGGGCGACGCGGCCGTTGTCGCCGCGGTAGAGCAAGGGGAAATACGGATCGAGGCGGTGCGCGATGTAGTTGGCATTGAGGATCGCCACTTTCGTCGCCTCGGTGAGGCCGGCGCCGCCCATCATGCGGATGAACATCCACGGGATGACGAGCACGCTGGCGGAGCCCCAGGGCGCGGCGGAGATGGCGCCGGTGATTTCCGGAGTGAGAGCAGGGCTGCCACCGGGAATGGCGGAAAAGGCGGTGGTGGCATGCGGCGGGGGGAGGAAGGCGGACGGAAGCGGGTGCGCAGGGGAGGGGGGGGGAGGGGGGAGGGAGGTATCGGCGGATTCGATACCATGCAGACCGTGGCGCGGGGCGACGAGCGGGTGGCCGGGGAGGAAGGGCGCAAGGTGGCGCGCCACGCAGACGGGGCCGACGCCGGGGCTGCCTCCGCCGTGCGGGATGGCGAAGGTCTTGTGGAGGTTGAGGTGGCAGACGTCGGCGCCGATCAGCGCGGGCGAGGTGAGGCCGACCTGGGCGTTGAGGTTGGCGCCGTCCATGTAAACCTGGCCGCCGTGCGCATGGATGACGTCGCAGATCTCGCGTATCGGGCTTTCGAACACGCCGTGCGTGGAGGGGTAGGTGACCATGAGCGCGGCGAGGCGGTCGGCGTGGGCGGCGGCATGGGCGCGCAGATCGGCGACGTCGATGTTGCCGCGGGCGTCGCAGGCGACGGCCACGACCTTGAGGCCGGCCATGACGGCGCTGGCGGGATTGGTGCCGTGGGCGCTGGTCGGGATGAGGCAGATGTCACGCGCCGGGGCGGAGGCCGCGGTGCGCGGCGGTTCGGGGTTCGGGGTTTCGGGTTTGGCGTTTTCGTTTTCGCTGTCGTTGGCGTTGGCGGTTGTCTGTCCGGCGGTCCGGGCGGCGTTGGTTGCGTTGGCGGCGTGCCAGGCGCGGATGGCGAGGAGGCCGGCGTATTCGCCCTGCGAGCCGGCGTTGGGCTGGAGGGAGACGGCGGCGAAGCCGGTGATTTCGCACAACCAGGCTTCGAGTTCGCGGATGACGCGGGCGTAGCCGCGGGTCTGGTCGGCGGGGGCGAAGGGATGCAGGCGGGCGAACCCGGGCCAGGAGACGGGGAGCATTTCGCTGGCGGCATTGAGCTTCATCGTGCACGAGCCGAGCGGGATCATGGAGTGGTTGAGCGCGAGGTCCTTCGACTCGAGGCGGCGCAGGTAGCGGAGCATTTCGTGTTCGGTATGGTGCCGGTTGAACACGGGGGCGGTGAGGAAGCCGGAGGCGCGGGCGTGGGGCGCGGGGAAGGCGGCGGCGGCTTCGATGGCGGCGGTCGCGGCGGGGCCGGAGGGAAGGGCGGCGGATTCGCTGAACAGGGTGAGCAGCGTGCGCACGTCGGCGAGCGTGGTGGTTTCGTCGAGCGTGATTCCAACGGTGTGCGCATCGACGGGGCGGAGGTTGATCTTGCGGGCTTCGGCGGCGGCGTGTACGCGCGCGGCGGATACATTGCCAACGATGAGCGTGTCGAAAACAGGGGAGGCCGCGGTGGCGTTGAGCGTGACGCCGAGCGGACGCAGGCCGGCGGCGAGGGTTTCCATCAAAAACTTGACGCGGCGGGCGATGCGGCGGAGCCCGTCGGGGCCGTGATAGACGGCGTACATCGCGGCCATGACGGCGAGGAGGACCTGGGCGGTGCAGATATTGGAGGTGGCCTTGTCGCGGCGGATGTGCTGTTCGCGGGTGCCGAGGGCGAGGCGGAGGGCGGGGCGACCCTGGGCATCGCGCGAGACGCCGACGAGGCGGCCGGGCATCTGGCGTTTGAGGGCATCGCGTGTGGCGAGGAAGCCGGCGTGGGGTCCGCCGAAGCCGGGGGGCACGCCGAAACGCTGGGCGGAACCAACGGCGACATCGGCCCCGAATTCGCCGGGCGGACGCAGGAGCGTGAGGGCGAGCAGGTCGGCGGCGACGACACAGAGGGCGTCGGCAGCGTGGGCTTTTTCGAAGAACGGGGCGAAATCGTGGAGGTTGCCCGTGGTGTCGGGGTACTGCACGAGGACGCCGAAGAGACCGGGCGTGTTGGCCGGATCGAAGGTGCGATGGTCGCCGGTGATGACGGTGATGCCGAGCGGGAGGGCGCGGGTGCGGACGATGTCGAGGGTCTGCGGATGGCAGCGATCGGAGACGAAGAAGACGGGGGCGGCGTGCGCGGCGGGGGAGGCGCGGAGGCAGAGCGTCATGGCTTCGGCGGCGGCGGTGCCTTCGTCGAGGAGGGAGGCGTTGGCGATGTCGAGACCGGTGAGGTCGGTGATCATCGTCTGGAAATTGAGGAGGGCTTCGAGGCGGCCTTGCGAGATCTCGGCCTGCCAGGGGGTGTAGGCGGTGTACCAGCCGGGGTTTTCGAAGAGGCTGCGGAGAAGGACGGGCGGAGTGTGCGTGTCGTGGTAACCGGTGCCGATGAAGTTCCTGAAGACCTTGTTTTGCGAGGCGATGCCGCGGAGTTCGTCGAGGGCGGCGGCTTCGCCGGCGGGGGGGGGGAGGGCGAGGGGCGCGCGGCGGCGGATGTCGGCCGGGACGGTGGCGTCGATGAGGGCGTCGAGCGTGGGGAAGCCGAGGGCGGCGAGCATGGCGGCGCGTTCGGCGGCGTCGGGGCCGGTGTGGCGGTGGGCAAAGGAGTCGGTCGGGGCGACGAGGTCCTCAAGCGAGGCGGCGGACGGAGCGCGGTTGGCGGTGGTCGTGGATGCGGAGGCAGAGGCGGAGGCGGTGTGAGCGGTGATGGCGGGCATGGTGGTGGTGGTAGTTGTCGTAGGAGAAGCGGCGGACATGGGGCGAAGGGAAAAGCTGAAACCTGAAAACTGAAAGCTGAAAACGGACGGAGCGCGACAGCGCGGAGATGGCCGGATTGCCGGGAAGTCGCGCCATTTTTTATACGCCTCGCCATTGCGTCCTGGGCCTTTGGGTTTATGGGTTCCGTTCAGTCATGAACATCCTCGTCACCGGCGGCAGCGGCAAGATCGGCAGGGTAATTGTCCGGCATCTCCTTGAGGCTGGACACGCGGTGCGCTCTCTGGATCGCAGCTATTTCCCGGTGCCGGGGGCGCAGATGCTGGTTGTGGACATGCGGCAGCCGGAGGGGGTCTATGCGGCGATGGAAGGCGTCGATGCGGTGGCGCATTTCGGCAACCACAGCAACCTGGGCCGCGCCGCGTCCCAGGTGGTGCTGGGGGAAAACATGACGATCAATGCCAACATCTGCCAGGCGGCCATCGAGACGGGGGTGAAGCGGATTGTCTTTGCCAGCTCGGTGCAGGCGGTGGCGGGCTGGCCGGGCCCGGCGTTCGGGGACATGCCGATGCCGCCGCATGCGCTGCCGGTCGATGGCGACACGCCGGCGTATCCGGGAAACTGCTACGGGCTGAGCAAGGCCCTGACCGAGGAGATGCTGCGTTATTACGCCCGCGTGCACGGGCTGTCGGCGGTGGCGCTGCGGTTGCCGATCGTGATTCCGGCGCGGCCGAAGCAGTGGCCGGAGTTTCTCACCATGAGGGACGAGGGTCGGCGCAAGGAATGGGGTGGCTGGGTCTGGACGGAAGATGTGGCCCGGTTGACAGGCGCAATCCTGGCCAGCGATTTGCCGGGCTTTCGCATCTATCATCCGACCGGTCCGTTGCCGGTGGGGTCGCCGGGAGCGGAGGAGATTGCAACCACGTACTTGCCGGACGCGCCGCGCCGCGAACCGGGCAAACCGCTGGAGTGTCTGATCGACATCGGACGGATCACGCGGGAAACCGGCTGGGTGCCGACGCCTCCGGAAGAGGTGCCGGAGCGGGACTGGCGGAAGGGCAGGCTGTAGCGAGGCGGAGCGCACGGCGGAGCGTGCGGCGCGGCGTGCAGCGCGGCGCGGCGCGGTCTGTTCAGGGTTCTGTGCCCGGAACCGATTTTTGGAACCTCCCCTTTTTTTCTGTTTCCGGCAGACAGGGGATGAGCCACTTTCCGTGGTGAATGGGCATCAACATGCGAGTATCGTTGCGACAGGTGGCGGCGCGGGCGGGCGTTTCGCATTCGACGGTATCGCTGGCCTTGCGGGCGCATCCGAGCATCCCGCCGGAGACGCGCGACCGGCTCCGCGCTCTGGCGGAGGAGATGGGTTACCGGCCGGACCCGATGCTGACGGCGCTCAACGTTTACCGGCAGTCGCGCCGCGGGGCGGCGTTTCAGGCCGGGCTGGCGTGGCTCAACGCATTTGCCGAACGCGAGATGCTGTTGGATAACCCGGATTGCGTGCTTTACCGCAAGGGCGCGGAGGCGCGGGCGCGGGAGGCGGGTTTTTCGCTGGAGGAGTTCTGGCTGCGCGAGCCGGGCATGACGCCACAGAGATTGACGCAAATCCTGACGAACCGGCAGATCCAGGGCATCCTGCTGCCGCCGATGCCGGTTTCGGATACGTCGCTCGGGATGCCCTGGGAACGGTTCTCCATTGTGGCGCTGGGTTATTCGCACAAACCGCTCTTCCACATCGTCGCCAATGCCCAATACCGCGCCACCCGGCTCGCGGTACGCAACCTGCATCGGCTGGGTTACCGGCGGATCGCGCTGTTCACCTGGTCGGAGTATGAGGAACGTTCGGACTGCAATTTCCTTTCGGGTTACACCTGCGAATGTTCGCGGCTGGGTTTGTCGCCGGTCCTGTGCACGGTGGACAGCCAGCTCGAACGACGGGAGCGCGACGCGGTGTTCTACGAAAACTGGAAGCGGCAGACCTGGACCTGGGTGGCGCAGGAAAACCCGGAGGTGCTGCTGCTGCCCGACCCGACGGTCGCGATCCGTCTGGGTTTCGGGCCGGAATCGGCGGCGGAAGCCGGGAAGCGACGGCAACCGAAAGGAGTGCAGGCGGGGCGGAGTGAACGACATCCGGCCATAGCAGTGCTGGCGCACTACGCGCAACATCCCTGGTTTGCCGGTATCGACCAGAATGCGGAACGCATGGGTGCGGCGGCGGTGGATCACCTCATCCACATGATCCAGCGCAATGAATGCGGCTGCCCCGACCTGCCGCTGCGGATACTCGTCGAGGGCGAATGGCGCGACGGAGGGTCGGCGCCGGGAAAAGCAGGATGACGCAGGTCATATGGCATACGCCGGTGATACGCGCCGATGGCTCGCGCCGGAGCGGGCGGCATGGGACATGGGACATCCGCCCCGTTCATCCCGGTTGCCCCCCCGTTCATTCCCCTGTCCGGAAAGTCCGTTTGTAATCGCGCGGCGTCATTCCCATGTGCTGGCGGAAACAGCGGCTGAAGTGGGCCGAATCCGCACAGCCCACCTGATACGCAACCTCGGTGAGGTTGCGCGCCGGATCGAGAACAAGGCTGGCGGCATGCTGCATCCGCCGCGCCTGGAAATACGCCATGGGGCCGGCTCCCGTGGCTTCGCGAAACAGACGGTGCAGGTGTCCGGCGGAGCATCCGGTCTGTCGCGCCAGAACGGATACAGAGAACTTCCGGTTCTGCCGCACGCATTGCTCGATCAGCAGGATCGCCGCCCACACCTCCTCGTGAAAAGGGATTCCCGCTCCGCCGTGCCGGGTTTCGTATTCCCGGGACAACTCATGGAGAAGGCGCAGGAAGAGCAGCCTGACCGAAAACAACGAGGCAAACGGGTGCGCATACTCCGCCGTGATTTCTGCCATCATCCGTTCCAGCCGGATCAATGCCGGTGAGGAAACTTCAAACAGGATCGGCGTTCGCGCCGCCGCCCCTGCCGGGAAAAGCGTCCGGCCCAGGAACAGCAACGCCAGCAGACGCTGCCGGAGCAGCATCGGGTCGCCCAGGAGCCAGGGCGCCAGATAATAGATGTTCACGCCGTTCAGCCCCGCGGGCTTGCGCAGGCCGTGTATCCGCCCGGGGGCCATGATGACCACCGACCCCCGGCGCAACGGATGTACGCCGTTGTCGGAAAGATGCTCGGCGTGCCCGCGGAGAATCAGGCAAATCTCGTAAAATTCGTGGTCGTGCAGGGGATAGTCTCCGTGGTTTGCAAACGGATGGATGCGGACCGGACGACGATGGCTCAACTGCACGCTGTCCTGGCGAATCGTCTTCCGTGGTGAAAGAGGTAATGCGAGATTCATTCAAAAAAGAACCGGTTTCCTTCAAGACTCAGCCACGGCTCTCCGGTTAACGTCAAGACATGAAACCTTCTCCGTCCGGCATCGCCCCGACCGTCTCGACCGCCCCGACCGCTTCCATCGGGCGCTACAAAATTGCCCTCCTTGGCTCACCGGTCCGTATCGATATTCCCTGGACAGACGGGAACGTCCGCAAACTCCAGTCTCTCGGATTCAACACACTGCAACTTAACATTGCCTGGGGCGCCCGTCCTGCGGACGAGCCGCTCAACCTCGAAGACGTGGTGGACGTGCCGGCAGGACGTGAGTCCGGATTCGCCCAGCCCGTTCCGTTGCGCAGCGACCGCTCGCCGGAACGGTTCCATGCCCGCCGCGAGGCCCTCCGGCACCGTATCCGCATCTGCCAATCCACCGGCATGCGCTCGATCTTTCACTTCGGCGCGCCCTACAACGCGCATCAGCGGTACGGAGATGCGCCCCCCAATTGCCTCAGCGACGAGCGGACGACGACGCGTTATGTAAAATTGATCGAACTCTTCGCCCGCCAATTCCCGGGCGTCGATGATCTCCTCCTCTACACATACGATCAGGACGCGTGGCTCTGCGACGAGTTTGGTCCCTGTCCTCGCTGCGCGGGCATTCCCCTCCACGAGCGCGTGGTTCCGTTCGTCAACCGGCTCGCGGAGGCATGGCGGCGCGCGCAGCCTGCGGGCCGGCTCTGGTGGGAACCCTGGGAGCTGTCGGCGGGCCAGTCCCTGAAATGCATCGATCTGCTGGACCCCGTGCGCACGGGACTCGCCCTGCATTCCAACATTGCGGAAGTCATGGCCACCCAGCCTGTCGATCGCTGGCTGAAGCTGGCCCGACGCCGGGCGCAGGAGCGAGGCATCCCCGTGATCGTGGAGCACTTTCTTGGAGGCGCGACCGAGGAAGTGGAACCGTTCCGGCACCTGACCTGGCCACACGCCCTGCTGCGTTCCCTGCGGGCGATCTCCGCCCTTTCTCCCGACGGCCTGAAAGAATATTTCGGCTGCGACCCGACCATCGAAGACCCGAACCTGCGACTGACCGGACTTTTTCTTGCGTATCCGCATCTTGACGACAGGCGACTGCTCGAAAAACTGGCCGAACCATGGCAGGACGCGGCCGGCTCCATGCTCGAATTCTGGCGGCTGGCGAGCGAAGCCATGGAACTCTTCCCGTGGCACACCTCGTGGTACATCCGCAAGATTGGCCGATGCCGGGTCGATCACAACATGAAGGCCGCCTTCATCCGCGGCCAGCAAGCCCACACGCCCGCCTGGGAATCCAGCCGGCGCTCCGTATTCATGAAAGCAGACAACACCCAGCCCGACGCGTGGATGCTGGAGGACGTCCAACTGCAATGTCAGCTCTCCGCGGAGCGCCTGGCCGATGCGCTGGCCCTGGGACGTGACATTCTGGCAAAAAACCGGATCCCGTCCGGTCTGGAGCAAGATTTCAGGAAGACGGTCGGGGATTGGGATGAATTTCGCCGCCGGGCGCTCTCGTATGTGTATCACATCCGGGAGACAAACCTGGTCGCTGTCATGCGCAGGCAACGACAGGCCGGCCACGCCATCCCGGTCCGGGTAATCGACGAACTCGTCGCCACCCTGAAAGCCGACCGGGAAAACCAGCGAAGCCACGAACCTTGCGACCGAGCGCTCGGACTGCTCGCCGACGACATGGATGCTTTCCTTTCCGGATACTTTCTTGTTCCCGATGCCGACGAAACCGCGCCGTCGGCTGCGCCCGGAACGAAGGAGGAGGACTTGCGGGCGTGGGAAAGCAAGGGCGCGTTCAGCATGACGTCCCGATAGCCCGGGAGCGTGGCAAGCGCGGGTGTCCGGCCTTGCCCTTGCGGATACGGGTGGAGGGCGAATGACGTGACGGAGAATCGGCGCCGGGGGCAGCGTGCATCATACTTTCATGATGTCCGAAATACGCACTTCCCTGCTCGCATGATCCACCCAATAGCTGAACAGATAACCATCACAGAGCAGGTTTTCCACCATGCGCCCGGCTGCATCGGCCTCCCGGTAATCGCTTATCTGAAACGGATGCGCCGCCAACTGGTCGGCAAGATCAAGAACAAGCCTCTGTTTGCGACGGGGCAGGCCAATGACGAAAGCAGCAGCCGCCGAGGACAGATGGCTTTCGTAATTTCGATTGCGGTCACTCATGACCGAGCTGCTTGCGAAGGTCCGCCGCGCTCACTTTTTGGCCTGCTGCCATCTCGTTCAGACGGCGGGCGGTTTCTTTCTTCCACGCCGGTGATTCCTGCCCCATTCGAATCAGAAAGGAAGAAACCTCGCGACGCTCTACTTCGGACAGTTTCACGAGGCGCTGGCGCAGATCGAGCATGGTGGAAGCGGTCATGGTGTCACGTTGTCGCTTCACCGCCTGACGGTCAAGCGGGGCTTGCCGTGCAAGTAATCCGCTTCCAAAGACTGAAAGGTGCAGCCCGGCAGTTTTTCAGTGCGAACTCTTCCCTACGGATGAAGAGGTAAAGCAGCGCCTGTCCCGAAACGCATTTAAATCGACTTGAGTCGGCTTACGTTGAAATTCGGCCTTCAACATTCCGACCAACAACATCCCTCCTCCCCCCCCCCCCCCCATGACCCGCACCCAGGCCCTCCTCGCCACACTCGCCCTCCGCCCGCTCCAATGCGACGGAGCCACCGGCACGCAACTCCAGGCGCTCGGCCTCCAGCCCGGCGAATGCTGCGAACGCTGGGTGCCCGACCACCCCGATCGCGTCCGCCACGTCCACCAACGCTACCTCGACGCCGGCGCCGACCTTCTCACCACAAACACCTTTGGCGGCACCACGCTCGCGCTCGCCGCGCACGGCCTCGACGCCCGCGCCGCCGACATCAATCGCGCCGCCGCCCGCCTCGCGCGCGAAGTCGCCGGCGAACACGCCTGGGTGCTCGGCGACATGGGACCCTTCGGCGGCATCCTCGAACCCTACGGCGAGACGGAACCCGCCACCGTCGCCGCCGCATTCCTCGCGCAAGCCGCCGCGCTCATCGAAGGCGGGGCCGACGCCCTCCTCGTCGAAACCATGTCCGACCCCGCCGAATCCGCGCTCGCCATCGCCGCCGCGCGCGAAGCCGGCGCGGAGCTTGTCATCGCCACCTTCGCCTTCCAGCGCGCGCCCGCCGGCTTCCGCACCATGATGGGCGCCGCCGCCGCCACCGCAATCCGCGCCGCGCTCGACGCCGGCGCGACCATCGCCGGCGCAAATTGCGGCACGCAACTCTCGCTCGACGACTACACAAAACTCACCGCCGAACTCGTCGTCGCCGCCGCCGGCGCGCCCGTGATCGTGCAACCCAACGCCGGCTCCCCCGAACGCGACCCCGCCACCGGCCACATTACCTACGGCACCGCGCCCGAAGCCTTTGCCGATGCCGCCGCGCGCTACATCGCGCTCGGCGCGCGCATCGTTGGCGGCTGCTGCGGCACCACGCCCGCGCACATCGCAGCCTCGGCCCGCAAAAACAAAAAACAGGGCGGGTGAAATTCAGGCGAAAGCGAGTGAAATCCCCCTTGTCCTGAAACACGCGCTCCCCCGCGTCCCCCCGCTTCGCCTCTGCCACGGGTTGAACACGAATTGCCGACGGCACTTTCACGACGGTCGGCCAGCCCTCTTTCATCGGCGGCTCGAAACGCCATTACATACCGGAAGCGGGCGAGACGCCCGCGTCACTTCCCGCGCACACCGTGTGATTTCCAGCATATATATATATGGAGGAATACGGAGAACCTCTGCCGGGGTGTCACATTTACTCACCACGGAAAGTCGCGGGGAATTTGTGTCTGCCCCGCAACAGGCGCGATGCTGGGGACGTGCCGCAAGGCGCAAGGCGCACCCGCACCTCAAACACCCGTTATCACTCGAAACATCATCATATCCATGAAAACAAAACCTGCTCATTCGCTCGTCGATCTCCCGTTCATCGGCCACCCGTCCGTCGGCCTCCCGCTCGCCGGCCTTGGCCGATTCCTGTCTGTCGCCACGATTCTCGTCGCTTCGGCGACGTGCCTCCCGACGGTTCTGACCGCACTCACCTGGGTCGGTAACGGCGACGCCACTACGCCGGGCAGTGGGAACTGGAACGTCGCTTCAAACTGGGAGGAAAACACGGCGCCTGTAGTTGGCACATCAGGCAATGCGAGGACATACGTTTTTGGCGGCAGTGGCGATACCCCCTATATCTCCACGCAAAACGCTGGTGGCGCGCTGACTGGCGTCGATACAGGGAAAATGATTTTCCAGTATCTCTACCTGCAAAGCACGGCGACTGTGACGGAGACGATTGCAGGCGGTAATCTCGTTTTCAGTTACAGTAGCCCCACCATCTATCAAAACGGCACCGGCGATTTCAACATCACCAGCAACTATGTGTTTGCCGGTGCCACAACCTTTGCAGGGACCGGCTCGGGCACACTGACGTTTTCCGGAATTGCGGGCGGCAACGGCACCACCGTCAGCGGAGGCAACATTACCATCAACACCAACAACTCCGCCGCCACACTGCGCTTCGCCGGCAACAACAACCTGCTTGCCAACATTACCCTGACCAACGGCACGCTCGACTTCACCGCGGCGGGTGCGCTCAACAGCTACGGAGCCACCAACCTCACCATCAACGGTGGCACCTTTCTCTCGTCCGTCGGATCGACGGCGGCAAACGGCGGTGGCACCAGCGGCGGCAGCAGGACCATGCAGATCAACGGCGCCTTCACCCTTGGCGGCGCGCAGAACTGGGGCACCGGCACGATGGCCGTCAAGCTCAACGACAACGTCGCCATCACGGTCAACACCGGTGGCGCGAGCGGCGTCACCCTTGGCGGCGTCATCTCCGACGGCACCAGCGGCAACACGCTGACCCTCGCGGCAGGCAGCACAGGCACGCTCACCCTTGCCGCGCAAAACACCTACACGGGCGACACCATCGTCAACGGCGGCACGCTCGTCCTCGGTATCAGCGAAGCCATTACCGATACTTCCGGCCTCGTCCTTGGCGGCGGCACACTTGCCGCCGGCGCTTTTGCGGAAACCCTCGGCACGCTGAGCCTGACGGCCAACTCCGCCATCACGCTCGACGAAAGCGGCGGCGGCTCGCTGACTTTCGCCAACAGCGCGGCCAACAACTGGAGCACGTTTACCCTGAGCATCACGGGCACGGTCGCCGCCAACAGCATCCGTTTCGGCACGGACGGCACCGGCCTGACCTCCGCGCAACTCGCCGCCATCACCCTCAACGGTTCCGTCGCCATCCTCGACGCCAACGGCTACCTCCTCACCGTCGCCGTCCCCGAACCCGCCGCCACCACCGCGCTCCTGGGCGCAGGCGTCCTCCTTGCCGGCTCTCTCCTTGTCCGCCGCCGCTGCCATCGCAACGCCTCCTGAAGTTACGCGATGCCGCACGCAGGGGCTTCGCTTGCGAAGCCCGCGAGGACCTGTCT